>CAYXQX010000060.1:0-12692 GCA_964467485.1 uncultured Porphyromonadaceae bacterium
TCCATCCCTACTTCAGCCTATCTCATCACAAATCAGTTGATGGTAGTAGACTGGATCATCCTGTTGGTGGTTATAATACTTTTGACCTCTCTTATGCGACCGCAACCATCGGTTTAGCTGGTCAGGTTCTCAGGCGAATGAGCTACAGGGATCTTTTCCCTCGCTGGGGTTTTACTGCCGGAGTGCAGGCTCAGTTAGGAATAGCAAACCCGGAAGTACAGGCATCACAAAGATATTCGGCCTATATAAGGCTCTACTTACCTGGGATTATTAAGAACCACAGCCTGAGGACTTACGCAGGGTATGTAAATCAGGATAAATTAGGATTGCCTCAATTGCCCTTGGTTTCATTACCCAGAGGCCATTATGAGCCTGGCAATTATGATTACTCTTCCTTTAAAGTAGATTACTCATTCCCTGTAGCTTATCCGGATGTTGCAATACCTTCGGTGCTTTATATCACCAGGTTGAAGGCAAATGTTTTTGCTGATGGGGCCTATTCTACTGCGATAGAGAATAATTGGACTCTGAAAACGGGAATAGATCTGAGCTCAAATTTCTATTTTTTGCGAATAAATGCAGAGTTTGAAGCAGGAATCAGGATTATTTATGACCCCTTGAAGAGTAACTGGGATTTCGAATTTCTGTACAGTTTTGATATCAACTAAGCCAACTTAGCCACGGTACAGATCCAGACAAGTTATTTCCGGCCATATTCCAACACGGCCAGGGAAAGCCAGATAGCCAAGGCCCCTGTTTACATAGAGATATTGGTGTTCTTTCTGGTATAGTCCGGCCCATTGCTTGTACTTGAGCTGGACAGGGCTAATCTTGAAATTTCCAATCTCAATACCCATTTGGAACCCGTGAGTATGCCCCGATAGAGTGAGGTCGGCCCTTTTATCAGGAATTATTTTTTGTTCCCAGTGATCAGGATCATGAGAGAGTAATAGAGTGAATTCATTTTCCGGTACATTTTCCAGGGCCTTCACAAGATTTCCAAATTGAGGAAAAGGTGGATTGCCCCAGTTTTCTACTCCTGCAATGGTAATGCTTTCGCCATTCTTCTCAATTCTCTGATGTTCGTTAAGAAGAACTTTAAATCCCATTTCCTTCTCTTGTCGGATTATATCCAGGAGATTTCTCTTTTTTGATTGTGGAGTGGGCCACTCAGAGTAATTACCATAATCATGGTTGCCAAGTATGGCAAATTTACCCATTCCAGCTTTTAATCTTTTCCATATTGGAACCCAGCCACTTATCTCATGGGCGAAGTTATTGACCATATCTCCTGTAAACATTATCAGATCAGGATTAAGCGCGTTGATACGATCAACAACAACTTCTATTTTATCCTTGTGAGTGCTCATGCTTCCAAGGTGGGCGTCGGATAACTGTACTACTCTCAGACCATTAAAGGCTTCTGGGAGGTTTGGGAAAAATATTTTTTTGTTATGTAAAGTGAAATTGAATCTGCCCCAGCCAATTCCATGGATAATTCCAACAAAAGGAATAACACTGGCTAATACTCCTACTTTCCTGATAAACTCTCGTCGCGACTCACTCACCGGGGCCTTAGTTTTCGGTTTTTTCTTTTTGGTAAACAGCTTGCCAATAAGGGCGGTAGTATCTGCTAGTGCTTCGAATAATGCATAAACCAGTTTGAATGCAAATTGTACGACGAAAACAGCGTTGTACTTCATTATTTGTTTGGCTAAATTTTCCGGGTGTTGCCCCGCTTCATAGCGGAACATAAATACCATAATCCCGGCAATCATGCCCAATGAGAAAATCCACCAAAACCAGAAAAACATAGATTTGAGATGTGGCTTACCACACTTTAGCACCTTACGGAGTCCTTTGTAGGCGTAAAGATCTAGTAATAATAAAATTGGAATGATAAACAGAATGAAACTAAATGAACGCATATTCTTTATAAAGTACCTGAATTATTTTTGCGAAAAACTGCGCAAAGGTAGTGTAATTAATTGAATTTAAATTCGTTCGAGAGAATTCCCCGGTATCCAGGCTTTGTTACCATCTGCCAGTTCTATCTCCAGCCAGCCATTTAACTGATCGATTATCCACACTTTTACTCCCTCATGAAGGACAAATAGATCTGTTCCACCATCATCAGGAGAGCTTTTAGCTGTAACGCTTGGGCTAAAAATTATTGCAGTATTTCGTTCAGAAAATTGTTTCTCCTGCTGTTGTCCGAATATGAGGCTGCTTGTACTAATAAGCAGCAGTATTATTCCGGCGGCGAGAAAAAGCTTTTTCAGGAATCTACTTCTAAGGAATAGAAAGAGTAGAGCAAATATTCCGGTTAGCAGAAAGCAGCTTAGGCTGAGCCAAGCCCACTGATCTGGAGATAATCCTATACGCAATTGCCTGTACCATTTAGAAACAAAGAATTGAGGAAGTGAATTGATTTTGTCAACAACCAACTGATTGGCAATATCGAGGTTATATTTGATGTCCTCATCACCAGGTGCTAATAGGAGAGCTCTTTCAAAATTAAGAATTGCCCGTGTAATTTCATTTTGCTTATAGCAGGCATTCCCCAGGTTATAGTAAAGAGCGGCTGAGGAATAGCCCGAATTTATGATTTCCTCATAAGATTGCGCTGCTTCCTTATACTGGCCGTCGGAGTATTTCTGATTTGCCAGGGCAAAAAGGGATTCATTTCCGTCGGCAAAAGCTGACCAGGTGAGGAGAATAAGAATCAGTGACGATATAAAAGTTTTATTGATCATGATTATTTATTCCTTTTTCTTAAGGCCTGCTCAATTTGATTTATCACACTATGAGCATCCTTGTATAATGTGTCCAGTTCGCCGATATTTTCTACCGGGGCATAACGTATGTATTCGCAATTATCCAGAAGTTCAATAAGAGACGTAACCACTGAGGCGTCAACATTTCTACTAGCCAAAAACATTTCAATAAACTCTCTATTAAGGTTAGCCTGATCTAGATTGAGCTTGTCGCCCAGGTATCCCCAAATAGCTTTCAGTATTTCGTTTATAAATTTCTCTTTATCGTTATCTTTCAAACACTTACCAGCTTGCTTCAAGCGTATCTGACTCTGTCGTCCAGCTTTGCGTATCCTCATACCGGCAGTATCTGATTTTGTCCTCTGCCATTGTCGGAGAATGAAGAAAGATAATAAGGTAAGAACGGCTATTAGTAGGTAGAAGAAATAAAAGCTCATTCTGCTCATCATCGATTCTTGCTTTTTCGACAAATCTGTATCTCCGGTATTGATGAACCTTATATCTGCCCCGAGGTATCTTACGTCCTCTCTATTTGGGCCGGAAATCACTGTGCCGGTTTCTTCTTCTTTACCTTTTTCAACATTCAGTTTAAAAGGATTGCTACTGAGGGTTTTGTACTTTGCGGTGGCTGGATCGAAATAAACAAATTTGATAGACGGTATATCAAAGCTGCCGGCAAATCTTGGGATCACCAGATATTCCATTGTACGGCTGCCTGTGATTCCATTATCTCCAACACTGATGTTATGACTTATTTTAGGATCATAGGATTCAAAATCTGCAGGAAAATTTATGTCTATAGGATCAATAAGCTTAAAGTTTCCTTTTCCGTTTATCCTGATTTTAAGATTAACAGCTTCATTTGTTTTTACACTGTTCTTATCTAAATTGGCCGTCATTGTAAATGATCCGACGGCACCTGTATATCCTTCGGGCTGGTTAGTCGGTAATGGTTTGACTTTAACTTTTAATTTGGGGCTAACAAGTCTTTTTCTTATGGTTTGAGCAGATCCAAAGAAATCATCAAAGACACTTCTGCTTTGGCTTCTCTGGCTTACAAAGCACTCAAGCTCAAATGGTTCAATAGTTATGTCTCCGGTTTGTTGAGGTACAAGAATACTTTTTTTAATAATACCAACATTATAAATTGTACCGTTAAGATTTTCACGAACCAGGTTGATTTGGTCCGGTACTTTGATTTCCTGCGACCAGAACCCGTTATAGGAAGGGATTTTTATATCCCCAAATCTGGCCAGACTGACTCTGGTATATACCTTTATGGTAGCAAGTATTTGCTCTCCCTTGTAAATATTATTTCTGTCTAACACAATTTTTACAAAGAGGTCAGTATCTTTTATCTCTGCTGTAGCAGGTTGATTTTTCTTTATTGAACTTGATCGGGATTGCTGTTGCTGTTTGGCCGATGCTTTTACAACCTCTATTTTAAGTGTGTTTGATGTATATTTTTTCCCATCAACAGTTACGTTGGCTGTTGGAATAGTAAATTTACCAATCTTATTTGCCTGAACGGTATAATTATATATGTAAGATGATGTTTGTGATACTTTTCCGTTGACTATCTGGGTATTCATGCTGGTTGACAACATAGGGCCTGAAAAGGTGAAGTTATCAAGTCGTGGACCATTAAATTTTGACCCCTTGCCATTAACGGTATAACTAAGCCGAAAATATTCACCCGCTTCCACAACTTTTGGTGCAGAAGCGGTAATCCGGATAGCTTTATCTTGTGCAAAAGAACTAAGCACTACAAGCATAAAGAGGCTGAAAATCAATATCCGGTGAATAAATATCCTCATTTTTTTATCAGGTTTTCATTAATAAGTTTCGTAAGTCTTACCAATCTTTTAGTACCCTAACCCTTTTGGCTTTGGCTTTTGCTTTTTTTACTTTTTCCTGAACCTTTTTTTCATCATTTGCCAGTGCTTCAAGGAGACGCTGAGCATCTTCCTTCGAGATTTTTCCTTCCTGAGCTTGCTGCTGTTGTTGATCCTGCTGCTGTTGATCCTGTTTCTGCTGATCTTGTTGATCCTTCTGCTCCTGATCTTTTTGCTCTTTATTTTTTTGCTGGTCCTCGTTTTTCTCCTGATCCTTCTGGTCCTGCTTCTTATCCTGGTCCTTCTGATCCTGATCCTGATCCTGGTCTTGGTTTTGGTCCTGCTTCTGTTGCTCCTGTTCCTGTTTTTTTAGGTTCTGAGCATATGCCAGATTATATTTGGTATCCATATCGTTCGGCGTATTCCGAAGGGCATTTTTATATGCCTCGATGGCCTCATCCAACTGCCCTGCCTGCAACAAGGAGTTACCCATGTTATGGAAAGCCTGCGATTTGGTGTTTTTGTCGACGTTATTGTTTATAACCTTGTTAAACTGCTCGCCTGCATCCTCAAATTTCTCTTGTCTGTATAAAGCATCGCCTAAATTAAATGCTCCCGGAACAGAATTACCTTCTGTTTCTACTGCTTTTCTGTATGATACTTCTGATTCATTATACTTTTCTGATTTAAAATGCCGATTCCCATCACGGATATCTTTCTTTTCCTGTTGTGCTGTAACAGGTAGGCTGAGCAAGCCTAGAACACATATTATCAGAAACTTATTGCTTTTCATAATGCCTTACTGTCTGTCAAAGATTTTTAATTTTCTTAACCATCGATTTTTCCGCTCTAAAATAATTAACTCTACAATCAATAAAAAGATTGCGATGAATACCAGATATTGAAACTGTTCCTCATATTCGGAATAAACTCTGGCTTCAATATCCTGCTTATCCATTTTGTTAATTTCATCGAATAGGGTTTTCAATCCTGCATTTGCAGTATTTGCTCTAATATAAATTCCATTTCCGGCAGTTGCTATTTCCCGAAGGAGATTTTCATTTAGCTTTGACACAATAACCTTGCCTTCATGGTCTTTTCTATAATCTTTTTGTCCATATTGATTATAAACCGGAATTGGTGCACCTTTGGCCAGGCCCATACCTATGGTGTGTACAATAATATCTTTTTCAGCAGCGGCTTTTGCTGCCTCTATAGCCCCTTCTTCATGATTCTCGCCATCAGTAATGATGATGATAGCCTTGCTTTTATCGGCTTCAGGTGTAAAAGAACGGGCTGCGAGCTCTATAGCAGCCCCAATTGATGTCCCCTGTCGCGGAACAATTTGTGTGTTTACAGATGAGAGGAAAAGCTTGGCAGCTCCAAAGTCTGTAGTCATAGGCAACTGGATATAGGCATCTCCTGCAAATACTACCAAGCCAATCTTATCATTATCCAGTTCATCAACTAATTTTGAGATTGCCCTTTTAGCGTTTTCAAGCCTACTGGGTTGTATATCTTCTGCCAGCATGGAGTTCGAAACATCCAGGTTGATCATCAGCTCAACTCCTTTTCTCTTTATCTCGGTGAGCTTTGAGCCAAACTGGGGCCTGGCCAAAGCAAAAATTATTGCGATCATCGCAAGCAGGAAGAAAGCAAATTTCCAGTTCTTTTTAGACCTTGACGTGAGGGGCATTAATGATTTCAGGAGCTGTTGATCACCCCATTTGTGCAATTTTTTCCTTGATCGGTACTGGCTATACAAAAAGATAGCTAACAATACCGGGATTAACAGTAGTGCATATAGAAAAACCGTATTTTCAAACCTGAAGCTTTCCATCCCAATTCTACGGATTATTTTTAAATATTGTTATTCTGAGCAGAGCTTCCAATAAAAGAACTAAACCTGCAATGATTGCCCATTTCAGGTATTCTTCAGTTTTTCTGGAAAACTCTCTAACCTCTATTTTTGATTTCTCCAGCTCGTCAATTTCCTGGTAGATATCTTTCAATTTTTGATTATTTGTAGCACGGAAATATCTACCATCTGTCATTTTGGCAATTTCCTGAAGCACTTCTTCGTCAATTTTAACCTCAATATTTTGGTATTGTACACCGAAGGAAGTTCTAAAGGGGTAGGGTGCTGTACCTAATGATCCTACGCCTACGGTATATACCCTTATCCCGAAGGTTTTTGCTATTTCAGCAGCGGTAGCCGGGGCAATCTCACCTTGGTTATTTACGCCATCAGTAAGTAAAATGATAACCTTGCTTTTTGCCTTTGAATCCTTTAAGCGACTGACGGCATTTGCCAAACCGAGACCAATAGCAGTACCATCTTCAATCATACCACTTTTTATATCCTTAAAAAGATTCATAAGTACAGCATGATCCGTAGTCAATGGGCACTGCGTGAACGATTCGCCACTAAAAACCACCAGACCCATTCTATCGTTTGGGCGACCGGCAATAAACTCCATTGCTACATCCTTTGAGGCTTCCAGTCGGTTTGGCTTAAAGTCCTCAGCAAGCATACTTCCTGATATATCAAGTGCCAGCACAATGTCAATACCCTCTGTCTCTATATTTTCCCATGAGCTGGTTGACTGTGGTCTTGCCAGAACGACTATAAGGCCGGAAATACCAATGATTCTGAGAATAAATGGGAGATGTCGAAAGTAGTTCTTCCAGGAAACGGGTGCGTTAGTTAATGCATTTAAACTGGAGAGTCGAAGGCTGGAGTATCCACCTTTTTGCCTGTATATATAAAGTGTAATTAGTAAGGGCACTATTAACAGTCCCCAAAGGAATAGCTCATTGGCAAACTGAATATTATTCCACATCATTTCCCTCCTTTCGATTGTCACCTGCTTTTTGATCCAAAGATGATTCATCGTCTTCTTTTCTGAGTACAGGTACAAGCTTAGTCCTGAGAATAAAATCGTAAGCTATTTGCTGGCTACTTTCATTTTTGTCTGCCAGGGGGTTCCATTTTGCAAACTTAACAAGATCGGCTAACTCAAGCATGGCTTGAAGGTTAGTGCATATTTCTTCAGGTATTTCTTTCAGTGGAAGGCAAGCTTCCATTGTTTCCGATGTAGTATTTTCCATTGCAGGAATATTGAATCTATATTCAATATATGTTCTTACAATATCTGTTAAGCGGCTGTGAAATAATTTTATTTTATCTTTTTGCCACAGTTTCTCTGAGGATAGTTTGTCAAGTTCTCTGAGGGCCCAGATATGGGCAGGCTCGGTAGGTTTAACCCGCACAGGAATAGCTGTTTCAGTGTTTTTTCTCTTCTTGTAATAGAACCAAAATCCTATCGCAATGGCCAGAAGAAACAAACCGACGAAAATATATGGAGCGATCTCCCAGAATCCGAGTTGTACATCAAAAGGCAGTTTGATATCCGTAATACCTTTGCTTGTATCAATTTCCATGGTAAAAACCTCAAGCGGCAAAGCGTTGGATTTTAAGCTGTCCTTATTTAGCCTGTCGTGGAATATAAAGGAAGGGATGACATAAAAACCAGTATCAAAAGAAGTAAGCACCAGATGCTGTCGCAGTTTGAGCCGGTCTTCAATCTTCAAGGTATCTATGGGCGAAACAGACAGCACTTCAAGCTTATCAATGATTGTATCTGTGAACACAGGGAACTCAAAATGTCTTGATTTCGGCTGATTAATTTCCAGTATGATATTTACATGGTCGCCAATAAGAATCTGGGAAGTGTCTGCAGTGGCTTTAGCCTGGGAGTCCTGTGCAAAAACGGAGGTTTTGCCCAAGCTTAAAGATAAGGAGCACACCAGAACAAGTCCTATTATTGTAGTATTAATCCTCATCTTCTGCCTCTTTTCTTAAAAAGTTTCATGAGATTACTCACATAATCGGCTCCTGTATATAATTCGGCAAAGTCCACACCACTTCTAAGCAGAGTTTCATTAATCTGACTATCCTCCTTGTCAAGCCAGTTTGTCATGTATTTTCTGATTTTCTTACTCGAAGTGTCAACCCACTGTAGTTTTCCGGTTTCAGGATCTTCGAACCGCACCATTCCCATTTCAGGAAGGCTGTATTCTCCTTGATCTTTAATTCTCAAGGCAACCAGATCGTGCTTTTTGTTAGTAAGAGTCAGACTGTCTTTTAGTTGGTTCCGGCTATTTTCATCAGTCTGGACAAAATCGGAAAGAAGAAATGCAGTCGATCTTTTCTTTATTGCATTAGTGAAATATCTCAAGGCTTCCGGTATGCTTGTCTCATTATGCTTTGGCTCAAAATCGAGTAGCTCCAGAATGATTCTCATAATGTGCTTTTTACCTTTTTTAGGTGGAATAAATCTCTCTACTCTGTCTGTGAAAAAAATTACTCCGATTTTGTCATTGTTCTGAATGGCAGAAAAGGCCAGGACGGCGGCAATTTCTGTCATGAACTCTCTTTTAAAACGAGACTGAGTGCCAAAATCATTGGAAGCACTGACGTCAATGAGAAGCATCACTGTCAATTCTCTTTCTTCCTCAAAAACTTTAATAAAAGGTTTGTTGAAACGAGCCGTTACATTCCAGTCGATATTGCGAATTGGATCTCCATATTGGTACTCCCTAACCTCACTAAATGCCATCCCCTGTCCTTTAAAGGCACTGTGATATTCACCTGCAAAGATCTGTTTAGAGAGCCCTCTGGTCTTAATCTCAATCTTCCTAACCTTCGATATTAACTCCGCTGAATTCAAATGAAAAAATTATGAATTATGAATTATTAGTTATGCCCCGATAAAAATCGGGATCAGTAAGCTGAAATTATTAGTTATGGTACTTCTACAGTATTTAAGATTCCGTTGATAATGTCCTCTGAGGTAACGTTTTCAGCTTCGGCTTCGTAGCTTAAGCCAATACGATGGCGAAGGACGTCTTTGCAAACTGCACGGATATCTTCAGGTATAACATATCCCCTCCTTTTGATGAAGGCATAAGCTTTTGCTGCCTGAGCTAGTGAGATGCTGGCACGTGGGCTGCCTCCAAAGGTTATGTAGCGCTCGTATTCTTCCAAACCGTAATCTTTAGGGAAGCGGGTTGCAAAGACTATGTCAATAATATATTTCTCAATTTTTTCATCCAGATAAACTTCCTTAACAACGTCTCTGGCCTGGAGGATAGCTTCATGACTGATTACCGGAACGGCCTTAGGAAATTCCTTAGCCAGGTTTTGTCGGATTATTATTTTCTCCTCTTCTTTTTCGGGGTAGTCAATAATCACTTTCAGCATAAATCTGTCCACTTGGGCTTCGGGGAGTGGATATGTTCCTTCTTGTTCGATAGGGTTCTGAGTGGCTAGTACAAGGAAGGGTTTTGGAAGGATAAAGCTTTCTTTTCCAATAGTTACTTGCCTCTCCTGCATAGCTTCGAGGAGTGCACTTTGAACTTTTGCCGGAGCACGGTTAATCTCATCGGCCAGGATGAAATTATTAAAAACCGGTCCTTTTTTTACCTGGAATTCCTCTTTTTTCTGACTATAGATAAGTGTGCCAATAAGGTCGGCCGGTAAAAGGTCCGGTGTGAATTGTATTCTTGAGAAACCTGCTTCGATAGTGCTGGCCAGAGTGCTAATAGCTAGAGTTTTAGCTAGTCCGGGTACACCTTCTAGCAATAAGTGACCATCGGAAAGCAGTCCTATTAGAAGTGAGTCAACCAGATGTCTCTGACCAACTATTACCTTATTCATCTCCTTGGTAATCAATTCAACAAAGGCACTCTCCTGTCTGATCCGCTCATTGATTTCCTTGATGTCAACTGTGGTATTCATTTCTATTGTGTTTCGTTAATTTCAACAGTATAAAATAATCCTTATATAAACCTTAATTATTCGATGATGCGAAATTAAAGTAAAGCAGTATTAATTTTTTCATATTTTTGTTAACGTATGTTAAGTAATAAAACCAGTGGTAACAGGTATTTTGTTGAGTTTGCCTATAATGGAGGTAAATATCATGGGTGGCAGATTCAACCCAATGCAATCACTATTCAGGAAGTACTGAACAAGGCACTATCCACCTTGCTGAAACAGGATATAAATATGGTGGGAGCCGGCAGAACTGATACTGGAGTTCATGCTTCTCATTTTGTTGCTCATTTTGACATTAATGAGGAGATTATGGATCAGAAAGACTTGGTCATCAGGATGAATAGATTTCTTGGTTCAGACATCAGGATTGATAGAATAATGAAAGTCCAAAATGATCTGCATGCAAGATTTAGTGCTTTGTCGAGAACATATAATTATGTTGTTTCAAGGAAAAAATCACCCTTCCTGAATGATTTCTCATGGACTATTTACTATCAGCTGGATTTTGATAGGATATGTGAAGCAACTAAATGTCTGAAGGAATATACGGATTTTACAAGTTTTGCCAGGCTTCATGCAGACACAAAAACCAATGATTGTGATATCAGGGAAGCCGAATGGTTAGTTAAGGGGGATTATTGGGTTTTCAGAATAAAGGCAAATCGCTTTCTCAGGAATATGGTTAGGGCCATTGTAGGAACTTTAGTAGAAGTTGGCAGAGATAAAATAAGTCTTGATGAATTTAAGCAAATTATAGAATCAAAAAACAGATCATCAGCAGGCCAGTCAGCTCCACCTCAGGGATTGTTTCTTACTCATATCGAATATCCTGATGACAAATTTAAAGCTAGTCCCGGGCCAATTTTCTTTGATTTGTTTTCATAGTCAAAGGATCCCTAATTAATCATTGTAGAATATCTGGCATGATGAATATTCGTTCCCTACTCAACAACAAACCAATTATACCAATTTGGCTGTACTGTAACCTGGATTTCAACCTCATACTTACGGTTTAGAGTGTAGGTTTCTGCTGGGCCTTCCTGTTCCCTGATCTTTGCAAATTCTGATAGACCAGTGTAATATAGCGGAACCTTAATTGTTTTTGTTATTGGTTTATCTGTTGGATTGAACACTAATAGTAAGCCTTTCTCCTGTAGTTCAGGATTCACATGCATCATATAGTCTAAGTCGCGGCCATCAGCTCTTCTGAGATGTAGTATATCGCTTTCCAGTATATCCCGATACTTCTTGTACCAGGAAACCACACGTAAAACCATAGTCTTTGTTTCTTCTGTATCATAGAGTCTTGGCCCCCTCAATGCAGATTGAATACCCATCCCGATATTGCTTACCAGCATCATCTCATAATGATCCAGGTGTTCATTTAGGGGTTCTATAGTAGCGGCAGCACCTCCACCATGATATTGGCCCAAGGGAATAAAGCTCCAGCGCATACTTGGAAGACTTTCCCAGGTTCCATCATAGATATTTTGCCTGGTATGGATTAGCTGATGTCGTCGTGGCAAAGACCAGTTGTTCTCACGATACCCAATTCCACATTGATTTCCTCCAACCAGGTAATAATAATCAGGTATCCGGAGATAAACTCCCTGTGATTTGCACCATTTGTAGAAATCAGATATTACGGTCCACTGTTTGAATTGAGAGTCCTTCAGTCCCTTATGCCCGGGATGAGTTGTGGAAGCACAGATATCACCTGGATAACTACCATCATGAGTGAATGTCATAAACCCGGTTTCGCTGAACATTCTGTACATCTTTCTGAAATACTCCTGTCCCCATTCACTACCCAGACAAGGTGAATTACCGAAGGTTGCAAAACCGCCCCGTTTTCCGGTTTTGGGATTAATTACATCGTCTTTTTCACTAATTGCTCTTGATGCCAGTAGAGAGTAGGTTCCAATTTTTATCCCTTTTGAATCGGCATATTTAGCGTATTTTTTCATCTGCTTGTAATTCTTCTCACTCTCATCCTCAGGATTAAAGCCACTTCCGAAAGAGAAATTGACCATTTCATATCCAACTTCAGCACTTTGGTTGATTCCGTTCACATAGTTGTCCCATTTCGAGGAGGTTATGTGGAACATCAGTGGGTTTTCTGTGACCCATGGAGCAATGATCCTGTACATCTTTCTCAGGGCCAAACCATTTCGTTCTTTATCATAAGAATCGTAGGGGATCATGAAGGTTCTGATAGAACTAAAGGTTTCACCAGAG
>CAYXQX010000061.1:0-3717 GCA_964467485.1 uncultured Porphyromonadaceae bacterium
GAGATGACTATTATAACCGGAACTAATCAATAGATTTGACATTTTGTCGCTTCCAAGTCACCCAAATAATCCATAATGAGTGTCAATATTTCATACTAATGCCAATTTTTACGATTGGCACAATGATTGAACAATGATGGCCAAACAAATAAGTCAATAAATTAAAATAGCATAACAATGGGTAAAATTATTGGAATAGACCTGGGAACAACTAACTCTTGTGTTTCTGTAATGGAAGGAAATGAACCAGTTGTAATTCCTAATAGTGAAGGAAAACGCACAACCCCGTCGATGGTTGCTTTTGTAGACAAAGGTGAAAGAAAAGTGGGAGACCCTGCCAAGCGTCAGGCCATCACTAATCCAACCAAAACAGTCTACTCGATAAAAAGACTGATGGGTGAGAAGTTCAACAATCTGAGTAAAGAAATTTCAAGAGTGCCATATAAAGTAGTACAAGGGGAAAACAATACTCCCAGAGTAGTAATTGAAGATCGGAAGTATTCACCACAGGAAATATCAGCTATGGTTCTTCAAAAGATGAAGAAAACTGCTGAAGATTATCTGGGACAAGAGGTTACTGAGGCAGTGATCACGGTACCTGCATACTTTAATGATTCTCAAAGACAAGCTACTAAAGAGGCTGGTGAAATCGCCGGTTTAAATGTCAAGCGGATTATCAACGAGCCTACTGCAGCAGCTTTAGCCTATGGCATGGACAAAAAAGGACAGGACTTAACTATTGCAGTTTTTGACCTTGGAGGTGGAACCTTTGATATTTCTATCCTTGAATTAGGTGATGGTGTATTTGAAGTGAAGTCGACTAATGGTGACACCCACCTAGGTGGTGATGATCTTGACCAAACCATTATCGATTGGTTGGCAGATGAATTTCTCAAGGATGAAGGGATAGACCTGAGGAAAGACCCAATGGCTCTCCAACGTCTTAAGGAAGCAGCTGAAAAAGCAAAAATTGAACTCTCAAGTTCATCTTCAACCGAATTGAATCTCCCATATATAATGCCAGTTGATGGTGTACCAAAACACCTCGTCAGGAGCCTCTCAAGGGCCAAGTTTGAACAGCTGACTGATTCACTTATCCAGGCAACAATTGAACCTTGCAAGCAGGCTTTAAAAGATGCAGGGATGAGCAAAAGTGAAATCAATGAGGTAATTCTGGTTGGTGGTTCAACTCGTATACCAGCTATCCAAAAAGTAGTATCTGACTTCTTTAGCAAAGCTCCTTCTAAAGGGGTTAATCCTGATGAAGTTGTTGCAGTTGGTGCAGCAATTCAGGGAGGTGTCCTAACCGGTGAGGTTAAAGATGTGCTCCTTCTTGATGTGACTCCTTTATCATTAGGGATTGAAACATTAGGAAGTGTAATGACTAAACTTATTGAGTCGAACACAACTATCCCGTCAAAGAAAACAGAAACATTTACTACTGCCGGTGATAACCAGCCTTCAGTGGAGATACACGTTCTTCAGGGTGAGCGCCCATTGGCCAATCAAAACAAAACTATTGGCAGGTTCCACCTCGATGGAATTCCACCTTCACCAAGAGGTATTCCTCAGATTGAAGTAACTTTTGATATCGACGCCAACGGTATTTTGAATGTTTCCGCAAAAGACAAAGGAACAGGCAAAGAACAAAATATCAGGATTGAAGCTTCTTCAGGTCTTTCAGATGATGAGATCAACAGAATGAAAGAAGAGGCTCAAAAACATGCTGAGGAAGATAACAAGCAAAAAGAGAAGATTGATAAAATCAATGCAGCCGACAGCATGATCTTCCAAACTGAGAAGCAGTTAAAGGAATTTGGCGACAAGCTGCCTGCAGACAAAAAACAGCCTATCCAAGATGCTCTTACTAAGCTGAAAGAAGCTCATAAAAACCAGGACCTTGAAGCAATTGATGCTGCAACAGCTGAATTGAACCAGGTATTCCAGGCCGCTTCAGAAGAGATGTATAAGCAAGGTGCCGGACAAGCAGGTGACCCTCAGGGACAGCCTGGCCCACAAGATCAGGGAGCCGGTCAACCAGATCAGGGAAAACCCCAGGATGAAGTTACTGATGTGGATTTTGAGGAAATCAAAGACAACTAAAATCACACATAGATATACCCCTGAATTTCAGGGCACTGTTTTAAGTTAATTAATTGGTTGCAGGACTTTCCTGCAACCTTTTTTTTTGTATTTTAAAGACATGATTAAGCAAATAATAATAGTGCTGTTTCTGATGAGCCCAGCCCTCTCCTATGCCCAGGACAAGAACACTAATCAACTAAATGACAGAGGACAAAAAACAGGCTTCTGGCTTGTTCTGGATCAGGATGGAAATAAAAGGTACGAGGGGTATTTCAAAGATGGTCATCCCACTGATACTCTGAAAAGATATTACCCAAACGGGGCAAACAAGGCCATCATGGTCTATGATATTACCGGAATCAATGTCAAGGCAGAAATTTTCGATGAGGCAGGTAAACTCAGAGCAAAAGGAAATTACATAGATAAACAAAAAGACAGAAAGTGGTTTTTCTATGGGAGTCGAAAGAATCTGATGCTCGAGATAGAATATAAAAAAGACCTGCCAGACGGTCATGGCATCAGATATTTTGCCAACGGAGATACCATGGAGAGGACTAATTGGAAAAAGGGAATATTACATGGGATACAACTGGTTTACATGGAAGGAGGTATTAAATCATCAGAATACTTCTATGATATGGGTCAACTGGATGGACCTTACCTGATTTATTACCCCGAAGGTGATCTGGCATTAAAAGGAGCATACCTGAAAAAGAAAAAAGAGGGGGATTGGGTCTACTACCTTCGTGGTGGAAAAATTGACTATACTCTGAGCTATGTTGATGGTGAAGCAGCAAACAAAGAAGTATTAGATCAGAGACAGAAAGAAACATTTGACCATTATGATAAGGTAAAAGGAAAAATTAAGGATCCCGGAATGTATTTATCCGACCCTGAGTCCTACTTTCGTAAATAATTCAGGTAAATTCGCTTAATGAAAAAAATACTTACACTTTTCCTTTGGCTGTTTGGAGCATCTCTCTTTTCGCAGGTTGCTCCCGATGTCTATCTGGTTAGCTTCACGGATAAGGATAATAATCCCTATTCTATAAACCAGCCACAGGAATTTTTGAGTGATAAAGCTTTAAGCAGGAGAGCAAGATATAATATCAAGCTTACCGAGCAAGACCTCCCCGTAAATCCATCATACATACAGGCTGTTAACGAGTTAGCCCCTGTGAAGAATATTTCTAAATGGTTTAATTCTGTAAATGTGACAACTACTGATCCAGCCGTTTTAGATGCTATTGAATCCTTGCCCTTTGTAAGGGATATAAAAAGTGCCCGAGAAGTGCAAAGCACATCTGAATTGTTTGACAAGATGAACATCAAATCTTTTAAAACAGATGGATTGGGGATCAGCCTGCCAGATACAAGTTTTTACAATTATGGTGATGCAGGGGGCCAGATAGCTATGCTCAATGGGCATATTCTTCACAACCTGGGTTTCCAGGGCCAGGGAATGATTATTGCGGTCCTGGATGCGGGATTCTCTAAGGTAGATATCAACCCGGCATTTGATAGTTTAAGATTAAATAATCAAATCCTGGGAGGATGGGATTTTGTTAAAGATTCGCCACTCACATACAACAAGCATGCCCATGGGGCCCAGGTCTTATCCATAATGGCTGC
>CAYXQX010000061.1:3727-12476 GCA_964467485.1 uncultured Porphyromonadaceae bacterium
GTTGGTACAGCACCTAAAGCAATGTACTACCTTTTAAGAACTGAGGATGGTAGTTCAGAATACCTTTTAGAAGAGGAGAACTGGATTAGGGGGGCTGAGTTTGCCGATAGTGCCGGGGTAGATTTAATAAACTCCTCTTTGAGTTACACCGATTTCAACGATCCTGAAATGAGCCATACATATGAAGACATGGATGGCAATAGCACCAGAATCACCAGAGCGGCAGATATTGCAGCCTCCAAAGGTATTTTGGTAGTTACCAGTGCTGCAAATGAAGGAGAAACTGAATGGAAATATATTGGTGCACCAGCTGACGGCGACAGCGTACTTACAGTTGGAGCGGTGGATGCCGATAAGGTATATGCACCTTTCAGCTCCATCGGTCCAACCTACGATGGTAGGATAAAGCCTAACGTCACTGCCCAGGGAAGGGGAACTTATTTTGCGGGAACAAATGGCGAGATTTACAGTGGCAGCGGTACCTCCTTCAGTTCACCCATTATATGTGGGCTGGCAGCTTGCCTGTGGCAAAGCAAAAGGACAATAAATAATTATGAGCTCTTGCTACTAATCCAGGAGATATCATCTCAGGCTAATGAGCCCGACAATCTTTTGGGATACGGTCTTCCTGATTTTTCAAAGGGGTTTTTTGTGATCCAGGGAATAGATTTTGATTCACTTGAGAAGAATTCTTTTGTACGTATCTTTCCAAACCCATTTTATAACTCTTTCACTCTTGACTATTACTCTACAAAGGCGGAACCATATTCCCTTGAGTTGTGGGACCTCAATGGCCGCATGGTTCTCAAGGAGGAGCATGATCCCGGTTTCGGGAATTACCATAGATTAAATATCTCAGGTCTGGATGGCCTAAGTACAGGAGTTTTTATTGTCAGGCTAATTTCATCAGGAGCAATAATACAAACACGCGTTATGAAACAAAAGGCCACACATTAGAAATGCCTGATAATAAAGCCATAAGTTTGTTTGAGTTAAATCGCCGTGTTCGGGATACACTCTATGGTGGCTTCCCATCTACCATCTGGATTATTGGTGAAGTAAGCCAGATAAATGAGAACAGAAGCGGACACTGTTATCTGGAATTAATTGATAAAGACCCTGATAACGATTCAATACTAGCCAGTAGTCGTGGTACAATATGGGCATCACGGTACAGGATGATAAAACCATATTTTGAAACAAGCACAGGACAAGCCTTAACTGATGGTATAAAAATAATGGTATCGGTAAAGGTTGAATTCCATGAGAGATATGGTTTTAGTCTTAATATAATAGATATCGAGCCGTCCTTTACTCTGGGTGATCTGGCCCGCAGAAGGATGGAGATAATCAAAAAGCTCGAAGAAGCTGGCGTAATTGACATGAATAAAGAGGTGGAATTACCACTCGTGCCGCAGAGAATTGCAATTATTTCATCTGATACCGCCGCCGGCTATGGGGATTTTATTGATCAGTTAAATTCTAACCCCTCAGCTTATCAATACCATACTCAGCTTTTTTCGGCGGCGATGCAGGGTTCAGAAGCAGGAAAATCTATTATTAATGCTCTCGATAAAATAGCAGAACAGGAAAACCATTTTGATATTGTAGTCATCATCAGGGGGGGCGGAGCAAAAACTGACCTCAGTAGTTTTGATGATTTTGATCTGGCCTATTATATTACCCAATTCCCCTTGCCAATTATTGCCGGCATTGGACATGAAAGAGATGAATCCGTAGTTGATCTGGTGGCGCATACAAGCTGTAAAACACCTACTGCTGTAGCTGAATTTATAATCCAACAGGCAGACTACTTTATTTCCGACCTCGAAGAACTTAGGCACTCAATATTGGAATCATCCAGAGAACAGCTCACCCATTGGAAAGAAGAGCTCATCTCAAATATGCAAACAATAAAGTCAGCCGGGGATAAGTTACTGAGCAATGAAAAGATGTCCTTAAGGGAATCAGCGTTGAGGGGGTCCTCGGCAACAGGAAGGTATATCCACACTAAACAAAATTTACTCAGCACCATAAATTTGAATTTCAGGGCTTCGTCGAGGCGCTTTCTTGATCAAAGGAAACAGTTATTGGTAAACCAGCTTAACAATAACAGACGATCGGTCGTTAATATATTCCATCAGGAAAAAAACCGATTAGGAATGCTAGGCAAAGAAGCCGAATTGCAGCACCCAATAAGAATCCTTAGACGGGGATATTCTTTAAGCATTCAAAATGGCAAAGTATTGAAAAGCATCAGTGAAGTTCAACCCGGGCAAAAAATAAGAACCCGATTGTCGGATGGATCTTTTACAAGCGAAGTGCCTGTAAAAGAAATTAAAAGTAAATCAGACCGAAAATAATATGATGCTCAGAAACAGACAGATTACAAAGATTCCAGAGATGGAGGATATTATAAACGAGGCTGAAGTATGCACAGTGGCTATGGTCAACGGTAATTCCCCCTATATTCTGCCATTCAATTTTGCTTATAAGGAAGAGACAATATTCTTCCATTGTGATGTTGAGGGTTTCAAATTGGATCTACTGAGAAAAAACCCCGCAGTTGCAGTAAACTTCAATACTGGTAATGAGTTATTCTACAGGCACAAACAGGTTGGTTGTTCATGGGGCATGAAATACAAGAGTGTTAATGCTTCTGGAAAAATCGAATTCATTGAGGACTATGATACTAAATACTCAATCATGAAGCTCTTTATGCAGAAATATGCGGGTGAGAATTATGAGTTTTCTGAACCATCGATCAAGAATGTGGTGATAATACAGCTCAAGGTAAAAGAGTTTACAGGTAAAAAATACGGATATTAAAAAACTATAATATGCCAACAAAAGAAATCAGTTACAATCAAGCAATCAGCGAAGTAGAAAGCATACTTTCAAAAATTGAAGACCAGGAACTGGATGTTGATGAGCTGGCAGGACAGCTGAAGCGCGTTTCAGAGTTAATAAAGATTTGCAAAAAGAAACTGTTTACTGCTGAGAAGGAAGTAGAGAAAATACTAAAAGAGCTGGATGATTAGTTTTTTTGAACCCTTCTCACTCTTTTTAAGCTTAGAAGATTCATAGCATTCCCTTCCATCCCTTCCAGATCGGATGAATAAAAACGTACTACCCGATCGTAAAATAATGGGACTACAGGTGCCTCTTCAATAATTATAGAATCCATTTTTCTATACAGCTCATACCTTTCCTCATTTTGGGTCGTTGAAAGAGCTAAATCATACAATGCATCAAACTCCCTTGATTTAAAGTGGGTATAATTTGGCCCTTTGGGCGAGAAATTGGGGCTATAAAAGAGTGCGAAATAATTTTCTGAATCAGGATAATCCGCTATCCATGATCCTCTAAAGAAGTTCAATTTTGAATCAGCCACCATTGATCTAAAGGTTGCCCCGGTGCTGAGCTCTAGTTTAATAGTAATTCCTGATTCTGCCAGCTGGGCCTGAATAAACTCGCATAGGTCGAGATAATCAGTTGTTGTTGTAAGAGTTATGTCAGGAAGATTCTCTCCTCCCGGAAAGCCAGCCTGGGATAACAACACCCTGGTTTTTTCCGGATCATAACTATATCCTTTAAGATCAGGATTAAAACCTGGCAATCCAAAAGGAATAAATCCCTGATTAGCAGGAGTCCCCATACCATTCCTAAGGTATTTAATCATCTTGGCCCGGTCGAAACCAAAATTCATAGCCTGGCGTATTTCTTTAATTTTCAGCGGGTTTTCTTCAGCTCCAGCCTCATCGGGTTCCATAAGCATGCCAAGGTATTCAGTGTTTAAGTATGGCTGTGTGAAGATTTTATACCTGTCATTATAAAAAGGATTTAGTGCTCCTGAACGGGTAAGGAGTTCATCTTTATAACTGGGATGGACACCTGAGAGAAAATCAATATTGCCTTTTAAAAACTCCAGAAATTCCGACTGTTTGTCTACAATAAAGCGAATAGATACTCCATCGAGGTAAGGTAGTTGATTACCATCGTCGTCCTTTTCGAAATAATTGGGATTTCTGGAAAGGATAAGCTTTTCTCCCTGCTTCCAAAATTTCATACTGAATGGTCCTGTTCCAACTGGGTGCCTACCAAAATCCTTACCATAATGATCAACTATTTCCTTGGGAACAACAGAACAATAAGGCATTGATAGTAAACCCAAAAAAGCAGGAAAAGGCTTATTCAATCTGATAATCAAGGTACTGTCATCCAGGGCTTCAATACCAGCGCTTTGCTGTTCCCCATCAACCATCACCCAGTTCATTGTCCATGCGCCGGGCGAAGCAGTCGCAGGATCCCTCACACGGTTGAGACTATAAACCACGTCCTGAGCCTTCACTGTTCTACCTTTTTCATCAGGAAAAGCCTTATTATCATGGAAAGTTACATCCCCTCTGAGATGGAAAAGATATTCAAGGCCATCAGCACTAATATCCCAGCCGGCAGCAATCGAGGGGACAATGTTAAGTTGATTGTCCATTTGAACGAGGCCATTATACAACTGATTAACAGGCCAGATAGTATATTGGCTTTTTGCAAAAGCCGGATCTAAGGTTGGGATGTTTTTCGACTCATTATATCTGAACACATTAAGGCTTTTCTGTTCATCATTTTCACATGCTGAAAACAGGCACAAAAACACTAGTGACAAATGTAGAGTATATCTTAGCATGATTATTACAAAGATATTAATACTTAAGATATAGTGTTGAATTATTAAAACCCTACATCGTACTGTTACATAAACCCCTACCTTCTTTGTAACTATGTTATAGAGATTTATAACGCGGGTGGATTTTTAACTGAAACTTTATATCTTTACACGCTTAAATTTTTTTATAATTATTAAACTATTGAATTTGAAAACATTAAGGACTGTGAAAAGAAAAGTATTAGTTAGATCTTTACTAGTACCATTGTTAATTTTCGGTTTGGTTGGAATAGCAAATGGACAAGGTGTCAACGAGGCTGCCGAGGCTTATAATAATGCATCCAATTTAGCCAAAACTGATCCTGTTGCTGCAATAGCTTCAGCCAAAGAATCTCTGGAAATATGTGATCAACTGGGAGATGAAGGAGCTGATATTAAAAAGAGGGTCGAAAATCTAATGCCAGGCTTGTATTTCCAGGCCGGTAACGTTCTTGCCAGGGCGAAGAAAATATCTCAAGCTATTCCTGCATTCCAGGAAGCGTTGAAAGTTTCAGAGCAATACAAGAATGCTGAATTCATTACAAAGTCAAAATCTATGCTACCTCGACTATACAATTCGATGGGTAGCACTCACTATAAAAAAGGCGAATACGACAAAGGCTTAGCAGCACTCAATCAAGCTGTTACATACGACCCCGACTATGCCAAGGCATATTATACAATGGGCTTGGTTTATAAAAAAATGAAGGACCCGGCCAATCTTGAATTGAATGCAGACAAGGGTTTAATTGCCGCAGCTAACTCCAAGGATAATAAAACTAAGGGTCTGATATCTAAGGCTGCAAACAGCTACTTTCTCTCTGCCGGGACAAAAGCTCTGACTGCTGAAAAATTTGGTGATGCAGTGAAAATGCTTACAAAAGCGTTGAAGTATAATCCAAAAGCCGTTGACACATATTTCTACCTTGCAAGTGCAAATAATGAAATGAAGGAATATGATGATGCTATTGAAGCATCTAATAAGGCTTTAGAAATGGAGGGTGTAGACCAGGAAAAAAATGCAAAGCATTATTATAATCTGGGTCTTGCATATAAAGGTAAGGGGGATAAAGCTGCGGCTTGTGAAGCCTTCAATAAAGCTTTATTCGGACAGTTTAAGGAAAATGCCCAGTACGAAATTGAGCATGGAATAAAATGCGACAAATAATTTGCAGATACTTTTATATATAAAAAAGGCGCCTCATTAAGGCGCCTTTTTTATTATCTTGCATCCTATTGAAACTGATCATATCTTTAAATGAAACCTGAATTCCAGAATCAAGTAATCCTTATAACAGGATCTAGTCAGGGTATAGGTAAATCATTAGCTATACATCTAGGAATCAGGGGTGCAAAAATCGGCCTGAATGGCAGAACCCTTGATAAGCTAAGCAAAACTTTCAATGAATTAAAGGAATTGAATATTGATTGCCTGATGGTTCCCGGAGATGTTACGAATTATCAAGTTTGCGAAGAAATAGTTAGTCGGATTATTAAGGAATACGGAAAATTAGACTGCGTGGTTGCCAATGGCAGCATCATGTCTGAAGCATCTGTGATGCAAATCAAACCGGAGGTATTCAAAACAGTCATCGACAGCCAGATTCTGGGAGCTGTTTATCCGGTAAAAGCCGCCTTGCAATCCCTTATAGATTCCAAGGGTTACATTCTTATGATTTCCTCTTTGTCGGCATTCTATGGACTGCCCCGTTTCTCCTCCTATTCCATGGGCAAAATTGCTCATAAAAACTTTGCCCAAAGTCTTGAGTTTGAAATGGCAAATACAGGAGTAAACATTGGTGTAGCTTATGTGTGCTTCACGAAGAATGAAACATTTAAGCAGATGATATTGCCAAATGGTAAGCTGAGCCTTTTGCCCAAAAGGCCAGGACGCATGCAACATACGCGAGAAGCAGTAGCAAAAGATCTGGCCAGGATGATACTCAAAAGAAAGAGAAAATATACACTGAGCTTTTACGGCAAGACTTATGGGTTTTTTGCCAGGGTATTCCCATTTGTTATTAAGATAATACTAAAGAGGAAATTACCTATTTAGTTCCTCAACTGTTTTCCTTAAACCATCCTCTAAGCCAGTAATTTCATATCCTAATTCTTCCTCAGCCCTTTTTGATGAAACCGCCCAATGATATTTGGCTTTTGCAACCCATTTTGGTGTGATTAATGGATCTGTGCCAAATATTTTGGCTAGAAATAATTGAAACCAGGCAAACAAATAACTAATGAAAATTGGTATTTGAATCATTCGTCTTTTAATGCCTGTAACTTTTGACAGCAGAATAAAAAAATCTTTATATGAATAGTTCTCACCTCCCAGAATATATGTTCGTCCCATTTTTCCAATATCCATGGCCTTCCGCATCCCTTCAACAACATCAGAAACAAAAACATAATTCCCGATTTTAGCCGCAGGTCCCGGGATGAAACGCCATCCATCTTTGACATACTTTTTTATCATAAGAGTCACTGATTCGGGTTCACCATGTAGATGTGGCCCGTAAACTCTGGTTGGGCTAACTATTACAATATCCATCCCTTCAACAACAAAATCTTTAATCCATGATTCCGACAAAGCTTTTGATCCTTCATATTCATTGTTAAAATCAATTTTTCTCACATAGGTCTCATCAACAATATCATCAAAAGAAGGGCCATATACGCCACCGGTTGATACAACAACAACTCTTTTTACTCCAATGTTGCGAGCTGCACTTAAAACCAAATTAGTCCCTCTAACATTAAGATCATAAAATAATCCTGGATTTCGTGCCCAAACCTTAGCATAAGCGGCCAGATGAAACACAAAATCACACCCCCTCATTCCCTGCTCAAGAGCACTTTTGTCCATCATATCTCCATAGAAAATTCTTGTCTCCGGGGGAAGCATATCGACCTTTTTCTTTGATCTGCACAGGGCAATTACCTCATGTCCATCTGAGATCAAGCTACTTACTAGATGCTCTCCTATATATCCGGTTGCACCTGTGACAAAATATTTCATGTGTTTTATCTTTTGAAAATTACTTACCAGCTTTAACTATCTGAATATCTGGGTGATGATACAGGGAAAATAAAGAGTTAGAAACAGCCATGCACACATGAATGAAGATACAGGGCCACACCGATTGTGTTTCCCACGCTAAGTAAGCCAGTATTATTCCAAAAGGGATAGCTCCAAGAGCTTCACGAAAACTTTTCGGATAATGACTCAGCGAATACAAAACTGTTCCTATCACTGCAGCAGGCCAGAAGCCAATAACAGGGACCAATGGGAATAACAGCAGTCCCCGGAACAAAAACTCATATGCAATAAGGTAAACAATCCAGGAGAGAACATTATGAAAAACTAATCCTGATGTCCACTTTCTGTCTCTTATTTGCGGAAACTCCCTGAGGTTTTTTGAACTACGGGATGCAAAGAAACTAACTACAGCCAAAATTAAGCCAAAGCCCATACTTAAAATCCACAAGCCCGGTTTCACTAAAAAGGTAAATCTTAAACCAAATATATAGTCGGCATCAAAGCCTAAAATGACGCTAAGCAACACTGGGACAGCCCCAAACAAGGCTGCTCCATAATACCTCATCAGGATTATTTTCTTCCCTTCTCCCTTTTCTGATACTTTAAAGAACAGTGGCCAATAAAGTAGAAAAGAAACCAATAACCAGGCCGGACTAAAAATCATAAAAAAATCGCTTTGCTCCATATGGTGCTCCAATTTTAAAATCCCTGCTAAAATAGCAAATGGGAAGATTTCATTACCTTCGCAACTCAATTATTTTCATATGAAGCAACGAATAATCATTTTTATATTGATTGTTTTCCTTTTACCGGGAAACCTATTCTCTCAGAAGCTAAAAGTTGCCTGTATTGGCAATTCTATCACATACGGTTCGGGGATGCCAGATCCTCAGACAATGTCCTATCCTGCTCAATTACAATATTGGATGGGTAATGATTATGATGTTCGAAATTTTGGAGTAGGTGGTACAACAATGCTTCGCAAAGGAGATCGACCATATTGGAAA
>CAYXQX010000062.1:0-12351 GCA_964467485.1 uncultured Porphyromonadaceae bacterium
TGAAAGTAAGGTCATTTTGATTAAGCGCTTCTTTAACTATCGGGCTTGAGTCGGCAATTGATACCTCATGAATTTTTTTTGCTTTTGTACGCATAAATGCCCCGGGTTTTCGCCGGCTTTGCTTAGCTATGCATAGATGACTATATCCGCAGAGAGTAGTAAACCCGCTTATTGCGATGCCTGTTTTTTCATTATCTGTGGCCTGCATAATTACTGCTGCCCCTGCATCACCCAAGGTAAGGGAAGCCAATTCCAAACTCAAAGGCGTTTTAATTGTTTTTAGTGCATTTTTACTCAGGCCTGTGATATATTCACCACTTACCACCATACAATTTTTTACTACACCTCGTTTAATATAGTTTTCAGCAATCATCACCCCAGTAAGCATACCTGCACAGGCATTAGAAATGTCCAGATTAATGGCTTTTGAAGCTCCGATTGAAGTTTTTATTGAAGCTGACAGAGGAGGTTCGTAGTGTTGTGAAAAGCCATTTCTGTACTTGGTTATTGAGCAGCTAATAACAAGTTCAATATCAGAGCCTTCGTATTGTGAATGTTTAAGGCAATCTAAGCCTGCCTCAACAGCTAAAGTTAGAGAGTCCTCTCCTGGTGAACAAATCCGTCTTTCTTTAATCCCGGTAAGGAGTTCGAATTTATTGATTGCAGGGATTTTAAGACTTTTAACCAAATCTTTGGTTAGTAGCTTTTTTCCCGGCAAGCAAATTCCAATACTTTCAAATTCTACCATCCTGCTCACAGCTTATTATTTATGGAGTTATTAATAGTATTATCCCTGATAAAAGTAATGATGATTTCAGCTAATGCAAGTCCTGCGTCCTCCTGGATGAAATGGCCGGCGTTTAGCGTTTGATGATTCTGGTTAAAAGCGCCTGGAATTATTGATTGAAATTTTTTGTCCCAGCCCTTGGTTATCGGGTCTGAATCTCCAAAAATAGTTAGGAATGGTTTTTCCCATTTTGAAAGTTTTTCCCAGGCCAGAACATTTAATTTTGCTTCCTTGTCTTTTATCCTGATGGGTACTTTTACGGGCAGGATTCTTGGTCCTGTTTTGTACTTAGCTTTTGGGAATGGGGCCCGATATGCTTTCTTCTCTTCCTTTGACAGCTTTTTAATGGAACCTGCATTTATGATAAGATCGATTGGAAGCCAGGGACTAAACTTTGAAAACAGCATCCACAATTTGAAGGTCAGCGGTTTTTTTTCTTTTCCGTTTGGTAATCCCCCATTACTGATTATTATTCCTGAGTATCTATCCATGTCGGACATGGCTACCCTCAGTCCTATCATTGAACCCCAGTCCTGGCCAAAAAGGAAAACATTTTTTAAATTCAGGTCTTTGGTCAGTTTGCCAATAATATCGGAATGATTGCTTAGACTATGCCAATCCCGGCCAGTTGGCTTATCAGATTTTCCAAATCCTGCAATATCCGGAGCGATTACCCTGAATTCTGCATTAGCAAGGATGGGAATCATTTCCCGATACAAATATGACCAGCTGGGAACACCATGAAGGAGTAAGATTACCGGGGCATCTCCTGGCCCCACATCCAGATAATGTATCCTGATTCCCTCAATATCAGAATAATGAGATTTAAAAGGATAGTCCTTAAGTTGGTTAAAACGAGATTCTTTTGTCCTTAATAAATTCATGAATTCCTTTTGGAACCACTCTTTTCAAGAGAAGGACGGAGCAGGCTACCTGTTAACTAGCTTTGGGTTCATGCTGAAAATCAGGCAAATTCTTGCTTCGTTTATCTCAGGGCCCATATTTTCCTGGAAGAATGGGGTAAGGTAATAAGTACCTATTAGACCGATGCCGGTATTTTTATGTATTATGGAGACGCTAACTCCGTACTTGATTTTATTAATATTGTAATTAGCAAAATCTTTGGGAGCAATTAATTCTTTTTCCTTTTCATCTCCATCAAGATATTTTATCTTATGCTTCCCATAGAAATAGAAATCAACAAAACCGCCAGCTGACAGAACAAACTTATCTGCTAAAACGATATTGAGATTTACCGGTACGAAGAAGGTTGACGTGACTAGTTTACTTTTTCCATATCCAAAAAAGGTGTTAACGTAATCATGATCCAGGTTGTCATCTATTTTATAAGAGACCATATTTCCGTCTTCCGACAATGAGAAAACCAGATTATTCTTAAATCGGTACTTATTTATTGATAGTCCGGCTCCCAAGCTAAGATATGCGTTTTTTGTACCTAGTTGAAAGAAATCAATGGAATTACGGCCGGTAAGTATATCAAAAATAAATCCGGACCCGAATCCATTAATAGAAGTTTGGAAGTCTTCGGCATCTTCACCCAGAAAGAAATCGTATCCTGCGCCGGAGTCTTGTCGATGGTTAATTTTGATCTTTGCCCCAAACTTGTTCTGGGCTTGAAGGTTAAGAGTAATGGCAAAGGCTGCCATTATTAAAATGCTGATTTTGAAGTATTTCATTGAAATAATATTTGCGTTTTTATAATTTGATTTTTCTAAGTTGATGAAAATAGACATTTTCTACAAAACCAACAATTCTGGGAGGGCTTATAAGACTCTATTATGATTCAAGAATATTTTTTTGAGAGAGTTAAAATTTAAATAAATAGTTCTACCTTCGCGCAAATTAATTTTTTTAACATGAATAAAGGAACAGTAAAATTTTTCAATGATTCCAAAGGTTATGGTTTCATTGTAGACACAGACACAGAAAAAGAATACTTCGTACACGTTTCAGGTCTCGTTGATGAGGTTCGTGAAAATGATGAAGTTACCTTCGAATTAGCAGAAGGAAGAAAAGGTCTTAATGCAGTTAATGTTAAACTTGCTTAGTTTATATATAACAAGTCATTAAAGAATTTAAGGCCCTGCAGACGCAGGGCCTTTTTTATTTCAACAAAAGCTATTTTACAAGAAAAGTATTACCTTAATCCTGATAAAAAATAACTCCTATATCATGATTAATGTATTTTCCCCTTTCGACTTAAGTCTCATTAAGTCAGTCCCATCTGTTGGAAATAATGAAGTTGAACATGCTTTACAGATAGCTGATGGGCTTTACAAGGATAGGTCGAAATGGCTGTCTCCATATATCAGGATTGAGATTCTTGAAAAGCTGATAATCCTGATGAAAGACAGGTTTGAAGAATTGATTCTAACGGCCGCCGGAGAAGGGGGCAAGCCTTATATGGATTCAAAGGTGGAGGTTCTCAGGGCTATAAATGGGGTAAAGATAGCATCAGAACACATTGGGCAGTTAAAGGGGCAGGAGATTCCTATGGGATTGACAAGGGCTTCGCAGAACAGAATAGCCTATACCCGACTTGAACCCATAGGTGTGGTAGCATCCATTTCTGCTTTTAATCATCCGCTGAATCTGATTATTCACCAAACTGTAACAGCTATTGCTGCCGGGTGCCCTGTTATAGTCAAGCCTGCCAAAAGCACACCATTATCCTGTTTGCTTTTAGCGGATCTGCTTTTACAAGCCGGACTGCCCGAAGGGTGGTGCCAGGTATTGATTTGTGATCACGATTCTGTTGAGAAACTGATTAGTGATTCCAGGGTCAAGTATCTTTCTTTTATTGGTTCATCTAAAGTTGGTTGGTATCTGAGATCCAAACTGGCACCGGGAACACATTGTGCGATGGAACATGGGGGTGCAGCTCCGGTTATCGTTGAAGCAGATGCTGATATTAATGAAATGATACCTTCTTTGATTAAAGGGGGATTCTATCATGCCGGTCAGGTTTGTGTGTCGGTTCAAAAAGTTTATGTTCATAATTCTTTGCTGAAGGAAGTTTCGGTAAGACTGAAGGAGTTAGCTGAAAATCTTGTTGTGGGAAACCCTTTGGATCCTCGTACTGAAGTAGGACCACTGATTGATCCATCTGAGGTAGATAGGGTGGAAGAGTGGGTAAATGAAGCTATTGAGGATGGGGCTGAATTGGTTTGTGGTGGAGAAAGAATCTCGAATACATGTTATCAGCCAACAATTCTAATAAATCCCAGTGAGGAGAGTAAGGTATCGACAAAGGAAATTTTTGGACCCGTTGTTTGCCTGTATTCTTATTCAGACCGAGAGGAAGCAATCAAGATGGCAAATTCACTGCCATTCTGTTTTCAGGCTTCAGTTTTCACAAAAAACATTGATATTGCCTTGGATACTGCAGAAAAGCTTAATTCAATGGCCGTTATGATAAATGATCATACTGCTTTCCGAGTTGATTGGATGCCATTTGGCGGCGCCGATGAATCAGGTACAGGGGTAGGGGGTATACCTTATACTATGCGAGAGATGAGCCGAGAAAAACTGACAGTTATAAAAAGCAGCTTGCTTCCCTGATATAATTGTTAACTACTATCTATCTCATCTGCGGCTGTGGAATAAAGATACACTGAACCTGAAGCTCGTTCCTATACAAAAGGAAAAACCCTCTCTTGTCGGTTAAGACATGAGAGGGTTAAGTCGTTTTCCAGAAGTTAATATTACTTCTTTAACAGATCCCTGATCTCGGTTAGAAGAGTTTCTTCTTTTGTTGGGCCGGGAGGAGGAGGTGGAGGAGCAGCTTCCTCTTTCTTTTGCGCTTTAACAATGGCTCTTACCATCATGAAAATCACAAAAGCTATGATTACAAAATCTATGACATTCTGAAAAAACATGCCATAATTAATAGTAACAGGAGTAATTGCTTCAGTAACAATGGCATCACCATTCATTACTGCTGCAGATCCATCCTTAATGGTCCAAACTAGTTCCTTGAAATCCACATCTCCAAGCAGTAATCCGATAGGCGGCATCAGTACATCATTAACAAAAGAAGTAATGATTTTCCCGAAAGCAGCACCAATAATTACTGCAACAGCTAAGTCTACGACATTGCCTTTAATTGCAAACGTTTTAAAATCTTTTAATAGTCCCATATATCATGATTTTAGTGAATTCACTAACTTAGTAAAAATTTTCCAACTTTGAAATGTATTAATCAGATATAGTAGACTTTACCTTATCTTGCTGCCACCAGAGATATGGATGAAATGGTGTCTCCCATGCCTACTAAGGTTACTGGTTTATCAATTAAAATTGTAGGTACCGCAATCAGGTCAAAACTTTCATTAGCCCAAATGCCAGTGGTGAGTAATTCATTTCGCCCCAATGTATCATTGATGTGTTGGGATAAATTTCTTAGCTCATTAATCCCTTGCTCTGAAACGGTTTTATTGCTGGCCCATAAGAGAATATCCTCATTGTCGATTGCACCGGTTCCTGCTTTAGTTGCTGCTATAACTGCTGCTAATTGCATGCCATCTTTATTTTGGGACGGACTGATTATGAAATCCTTTTTTTGCATAGTCAGGTACAGACCAAACATGTGAAGCTGAAGTCGAGGTGCATTTGTATATTCGAACAGTTTTAGCATTCCTTCAAATAGATTAATGCTGTTGGATTCTTTTTCGCACTTATCAACCAAATCCTTTTCTCCCATCACCTCTAGCAGGTCGATTAGTTCCCTCTCATTAAAACCCAGGCTGTCAACTTTATTTGCTAATGTATCCAGCAAATGATTTCTCATGGCTATATCCTGGGTGGAGGCCATCTCAAGGTGAACAATTTGTTTTTTATTATCCGACCTCCAATTCTCAATAATTTTTATTGATTTATCAATCCTATGTTTTCCCTCACTGCCGTCGCTTAGTGTCTCTCGTAACATTTGATAGCCCGACAGGATGATTATCTCGGCTTGGTATGACTCTTTAGTCAAAATATTCGCAAAATGATCGTCAATATGAAGTTTGAAATTTAAAGGGTCATAAGTGGCAATAAACCTATTAGATTTTGGACATATGAATACTTCGCCAGCCAGGGAAAGGGAGTCTCCTTTATCAAATTCAATAATCCAATGCACGAGCGGTGTATCGTCTTGCCTGTCAATAGAATGGGCTTTAGTGAGCTTCCCTTTTTCATCTACTGAGACAAGGTTCTTGCGATCAATAAATAGCTTTGCCTGAATAGAAGGTAGTGAAGCGCAATGTACATAAACAGGATTTACTCCGCAGATGGCCATAACGTTAGCAACGATACCTCCCTGCCCCCCCATCTGTAGTTTGTCATATCCAATCTCCTGATTTAGCCACTTGTAAACCGTCTCATCTTCAACCAGCCATTCTTCTGCTATTCCTGATTTGAAACAATGAACTATACCCCTGATGGCATCTTCCATTGTTTGGATCTGTCGTTTATCTTCCTGTATAAGATTAAACTCGTTTAGACTAAATTTCTGGATCAAGGCTTCAATGTCCTTGCTATTAATTTTAATAACAGCATCAATGTTGGCATTAAATGCACTGATCAGGCCTTTAACATCAACCATTTTCTTCAATTGGTCAGGAGCTGTGCTATAATTATCTGCCCATCTCAAAATTAGATCTTTATATGTTACGGAATTTAAATCACCCATAAGAAAAGTTCTTTTTTTATCAGGATTCAATATTACTCAATAGCCTTTAATTATAAAAGAGATAATTATAAAGGTTCCCACCTGTGAACCGCAATTGTATTTCCTTCTAAAAAGTGTAAATTTGGTTGGATTACCTGTAGGTTCTTTTCAATCATAATAATGAAGATATTATCGTTTATGAAGAATACATTGCCAATTGTAATATTCATTTTATTCTGGTTCAATGGATTTATGGTAATGGGGCAGAAGTCCGCAAGTTTTAGAATTGAGAGCATTACATCCGAATATATTCAAGTTCAGAAAGGTCTTTCTCAAAATACTGTAAATTCTGTTTTTCAGGATTCAGAAGGTTTTCTATGGATTGGAACCTGGAATGGACTTAACCGATTTGATGGTTATTCATTTAAATCGTTTAAAAAAGATTATCGGGATACTGAATCAGGCCTCACTTCTTCTGAAATAATTGACATTGTTGAAGATCACTCAGGGAATATTTGGGTGGCAGGGTTTTTAGGATTAAATAAGATTGACAAGCAAGATTTTTCAATACATAAATATACCACTGACAGTTATCTAAATGCAGGGATGATTTGTGATACCATCAGCTGTTTGTGTTATGACAGTCGGGGTATGATTTGGATTGGAACCAGGCAGGGAGTATTGATTATGGACCCTGAAACTGAAACTTTTAAGGCGATTCAGTCTAATACCAGAGACTTCAATTCACTGAGCTCAAGTAATATCACTGCTTTGATGGAAGATCAGCAAGGTAATATGTGGATTGGAACAAGTGATGGCTTGAATAAATATCTGCCTCAAACCGAAGAAATATTCACTTACCATGCAACGGGTGAGCGAGGGCATCTCAGTTCATCATATATCTCAGCTCTGGAGATTGAAGACGAGAGTCATATCTGGGTAGGTACTCCAGAGGGTTTGAATAGGTATCACCTTGGAACCAATTGGTTCTATTGGTCCTTCCTGATTACTCCCGGGCCGATTACAGAGAATACCAATAAAGCAATGATTACTGCCTTGAAGAATGATTCAAAAGGCAGGTTATGGGTAGGTACCCGGGAATTCGGCTTGTACATTTTTAATAAGGAAGGTAATCAGTTTATAAATGCTCAGAATTTCATTCCTAGTCAGAACCCTTTTAACCTGAATTCTGTACTGGATATTATTGAGGACAGCAGAGGATTATTATGGATTGGTACATCGCATAAAGGATTGGCCAAACTTATTCCTGAACCAAATGTGTTTCGTGAGGATTTTAGGGGAAGGACTATCTATGGAATTATTGAACCTCAGGAAAATAATTTCTGGTTTGGAACTCAAAATGGGGTGATTATTTATGATAGAGCAATGAAAAGCAGCAGTAAGTTAATTCATGATTTTGATAATGCTAATTCTCTTTCAAGTGATTTGATTTCAGATCTGTATCTTGATGGTGAGTATATATGGATCGGAACTCACAATGGAGTTAACAAGTATCATCAGGCAACTAAAGAATTTGAATTATTCTCAGTTGATCATCCAGTAAATACTATTGCAGGGGCAGAAGTTTGGGATATTCTCAGGGATTATCGTGATGATATATGGCTATGTACATCGAATGGATTGTCACATATCAAGGAAAAAACCGGGCAGATTACCAATTTCCGCCATGAACTTGGCAATCCCAATTCCTTATCCAATAATGCTTGTTATCAAATTTTGGAGCAAAGTACTGAGCCCCCCGGGGTCTTTCTGGTTTCAACACAGCATGGTTTAAATAGATATAACAGCAATACCGGGCATTGGGAGGTTTTCCTTCCAAAGGCGGGGGACCTTACATCAATCAGTTCAGATTATGTTTTTGGTGTGTACAAGGATTCCAAAGATGTTTTTTGGGTGTACACAAATGGCGGAGGGTTTAATAGATTTGATCCCGAAACAGGCACTTTTGAAGCTTTTACCTCTGAAGATGGTTTATCTGATGATGTAGTATACGGAATGATAGAAGATGATTCAGGTGATTTTTGGTTGCCAACAAATAATGGTTTGTCCCAATTCAATCCAATTGAAGAAAGGTTTAAAAAGTTTGATGTACAGGATGGTATATTGAGTAATGAGTTTAATATAAATTCTTTATACAAGACGGGCAAGGGTGAGATTGTTCTAGGAGGGGTTAACGGTATAACTTCTTTTTTCCCTAAACCTCCATCTGAATCGACCGAGAAACCTCCTGTTATGATTACCCGTTTCATCAAATATACAGAGGGTAGTGCCATTGACGTACCTGTTGCATCATCGATTCACTTGAAGCACAATGAGAATTCCTTTACAGTTTATTTTGCTGCATTGGATTTTCTCAATCCATTTAAGAATTCATATGAGTATTATCTGGAGAATTTCGATAGCGATTGGGATATTCTTGAAGGTGGATTGCATCAGGTAGAGTATCGCAAATTATCTCCTGGAACATACACCTTACATGTTATCGGATCAAACAATTTAGGGGTTTCTGATGAGGCCAGGATTATCATACGCATAATTGCTGCCTGGTGGCAGACTTTTTTCTTTAAAATTGGAGTTGTGTCTTTAGCCCTTTTTCTGATAGGATTTGTTTTATACTCCATAAGCCGTAACATGAGCCGTAAGCATCAGATGGAAACTCAGATTCTCACTATCGAGAATGAATTAATCCAATCGCAAAAATTTGCACTCAGATCCCAGATGAATCCCCACTTCATTTTTAATGCCCTTAATTCAATTCAAAATTTTGTTCTTAAGAATGATGTTGATTCTGCTAATTATTACCTCTCTAATTTTTCAATAATGATGAGGAGAGTGCTGGAATACAGTCAGAATAATTTCATTACGCTGCATGAGGAGTTGGATCTGATTAAGCTGTATCTGAAAATGGAAAAGCTGAGGTTTTCCAACAAATTTGATACTGAGATCATTGTGGATCCCAATATAGATATACATATGATTAGGATTCCTCCCATGCTATTGCAACCCTATCTGGAAAATTCTATTTTGCATGGACTTCAGCTAATCAAGCATAAGGGATTGCTTTCTCTAAAGATAATAGAGAGAGGCGAGGTTATGGATTTGTTAGTGGAGGACAATGGTATTGGGAGGGACAGGGCCAGGCAGATTAGGAAGAAGCAATTCCATAAATCCAAGGGACTTAAAAATATTGAAAAGCGGATTCAATTGTATAATAAGTTGAATGACAGGCCAATAACTATAAATATTGAAGACCTTTTTGATAAAGAAAATAATCCTTTAGGTACCAGGGTGAGTCTTGAAGTACCAATCCATTACGATGAACCTGATCTATAAGAGATAATAACTATGAAAAGACATGTACTTGTATTCTCATTTTTACTTATTACAGCTTCTCTTTTTGCTCAGCCGCTTTTACCTAAAAGCGGGAGTTTAAAGAATAAAACCCCCTTCACAAAGGGAATCACCGCTGGATGTGCAGAGGCTGTTACTTCTACTGAGATGGCTTTAAACAACGTTAGGGCTTTGATTCATACAGGAGGTGATATGTGGTGGGATTTTCAAACAGCTCAGTATGAAGTGCCAAAAGGATCTGGCAAAACGGCTTTATGGACCGGGTCAGTGTGGATTGGAGGAACAGATGTTAATGGTCAGTTGAAATTAGCAGCCTTAAGGTACAGGGGAGGGGGAGTTGACTACTGGACAGGTCCTTTGATTATGACTGGCAATTCCAGGGGCACAACAGATATTGAGGTTTGCTATCAATACGATGAGCATCAAGAGATAACCAGGTATCAGGTAGATGCATTCAGGGAGTGGTATAATGCTGATTCCGAAAGGCGTTCCCGCGAGTTTGATGGTTATTCGATCCCACAGGTTATACTTGACTGGCCGGCTCATGGTGATGCGTCTGCCGGTTATGATTTCTATCTTGCTCCTTACTGGGATAATAATGATGATGGCTTTTATAATCCCGGTGACGGCGATTATCCATTTTATGATCTGGATGGGATTCTCCCTTGTGGAACATCGAGAGAGTTTAGGCGACCAAGGCTTTTTGGTGATTTAACTCTATGGTGGGTATATAATGATCGGGGAAATATACATACAGAAACTGATGGAGAGGCTATTGGGATGGAGATCAGGGCTCAGGCATTTGAGTTTTCCACTAATGATGCATTGAATGATATGACGTTTTATAATTATGCTTTGATAAACCGATCTACATTCACTTTGATTGAAACATATTTTGGAATGTTTGCTGATGGTGCCCTTGGATGGGCTTGGGACGATTATACGGGATGTCATGTTTCAAAGGGGGTTGGGTATTTCTATAATGGTGAAACTGTTGATGGGAGTGGTGAAGCCTGGGCATATGGGGCCAATCCTCCTGCTATAGGAGTTGATTTTTTCGAAGGTCCATATCAGGATCCAAATGGCTTGGATGATTGCTCAAGTTATGATGATCAAAGGAACCTTATCTGTAATGAGTGCATCCTGAATGGTAACATCAATGGCCTAAACTTTGGCGACGGGATTGTTGATAATGAGAGATGGGGAATGAGAAGATTTGTTTATTATGTGAATGGATGGTGTAGTACAAATTGCGATCCTACCATAGCACCAGAATATTACAATTATTTACGAGGATACTGGAAAGATAATGAACGGATGAGGTATGGGGGCAATGCTCATCCATCCGGAGGAGGGACTGGCCCAATTACTGATTTTATGTTTCCCGGTGATTCAGATCCTTGTGGTTGGGGCCAGGGTGGTATCCCCATGCCTTTCTGGTCGGAAGAAACTGCTGGCAATGAACCCTACGACCGTCGTTTGGTTCAGTCATCCGGCCCATTTGTTTTGGAGCCGGGGGCCATAAATGATATTACTACTGGTGTAGTATATGCCCGTTCATATGAAGGCACAGCCTGGGCCTCCGTGAATGCTATGCTAAAAGCTGATGAGAAGGCGCAGCGATTATTTGAGAACTGTTTTCAAGTGGTTGACGGTCCCGATGCTCCGGAGCTAACTATTGTTGAGCAGGATCAGAAGCTTATTTTCCACATCTGGAATAAACCAAATTCTAATAATTACCTGGAACAATATCAGGAGAGGGATCCTTTTATTGTTTGTCCGCTTAATAACCCTGATTGCGATATCAATTTCCATTTTCAGGGATATCAGGTATGGCAGCTCAAGGATTATACAGTATCTATTACAGATGCCATGTCGCATAATGGGAATCTGGCCCGACTAATCTTTCAGTGCGACATAAGGGATGGGATTAGTCAGATTGTGAACTACACTTGGGATAATGCTATTGAGGCAAATTATCCGGTTACAGAAGTTGATGGATCCGACCTTGGTATTGAGCATACTTTCGTTATTGAAGAAGATATGTTTGCTGCAGGTGTGAGGAAGCTGGTTAACTTCAAGGATTATTATTTTGTGGCTGTTGCTTATGCTCACAACAATTTCATGAAGTATGACCAGAATAATCCTGATTCTTTTGAGGGGCAGAAGCTTCCCTACAAAGCAGGACGAAGAGGGGCAGGTGGTCCAATAAAAATCTATAGTGCCATTCCCCACAAGATTGATCCTGAGCTTGGAGGGACACTAATACTGGGGGATTTTGGCGATTCTCCGGAGATAACACAACTGGAAGGACATGGGAGCGGGATAAATATTCTGGATATTACAGAAGAGACCCGTGATGCAATTATGGCCGGGCCACCATGGAGAGTGGATGAAATAATATATGAGGCAGGAAAAGGACCAATAAATATAAGTGTTGTTGATCCAATTAATCTAATTAGCGATACTTATACAGTTAAGTTTGACTCTACCAACTATTTTGCAAGTACCAGCTTCA
>CAYXQX010000063.1:0-12004 GCA_964467485.1 uncultured Porphyromonadaceae bacterium
CATGATTAATGATCAGCTGGATAGCCATTGCCCTTCTTACCGATTCTTCAGTTGGGGTAGTAATAGCCTCATCATATGCATTGGTATGCAAAGAGTTACAATTATCATAAATGGCATACAAAGCCTGCAGGGAAGTACGAATATCATTAAAATCTATCTCCTGGGCATGCAGTGAACGACCGGATGTTTGAATATGATACTTCAACTTCTGAGATCTTTCATTGCCACCATATTTATGCTTGATGGCTTTGGCCCAGATAATCCTGGCTACCCTGCCAATTACAGAAAATTCCGGATCCAGGCCATTCGAGAAAAAGAAAGATAGATTTGGGGCAAATTCATCAATATGCATTCCTCTGGCCAGGTAATACTCAACATAAGTAAATCCGTTTGCCAGAGTGAAGGCCAGCTGGGTTATTGGATTAGCTCCTGCTTCTGCTATATGATAGCCTGAAATAGAAACAGAGTAGAAATTCCTCACTTCATTCCTGATGAAATAATCTTGAACATCCCCCATTAACTTCAGGGAGAAATCAGTGGAAAAAAGACAGGTATTCTGGGCCTGATCTTCTTTGAGAATATCTGCCTGCAGAGTACCCCTCACCTGGTTTAGAACCTTTATCTTGATATCCCTGTAAACCTTCTCCGGCAACACTTCGTCGCCTGAAATCCCCATTAACAACAAGCCACTGCCATCATGACCATCAGGTAATTTATCCCGATAATCAGGCTGTACCATATTGGCCCTATTAAATTTGTCCTTAATAGTCTGCTTAACATCTTCGATCAGGCCATTCTCCAATATATATTTCTCACAGGCCTGATCGATTGCTGTGTTTAAGAAGAAGCAAGCCAATATAGGAGCAGGTCCGTTTATTGTCATGCTTACAGATGTAGTGGCTTTATTAAGGTCAAAACCTGAATAGAGCCTTTTTGAATCATCCAGCGAACACACAGAAACTCCACTATTCCCCACCTTACCATAAATATCAGGCCTGCTATGAGGATCCTCACCATAGAGCGTAACAGAATCATAGGCAGTGGAAAGCCTTATTGCATCTGTATGTCTGGAGAGATAATGAAATCGCTTATTGGTTCTCTCTGGTCCACCCTCACCGGCAAACATACGAGTGGGATCTTCTGCCTCTCTCTTGAAGGGAAAAACTCCCCCAGCATAAGGAAATTTGCCCGGAACATTCTCCATAAGTACCCATCTCAAAATATCCCCCCAGGCAGAATAGGCCGGTAAAGATACTTTTGGGATTACCAAATGGGAGATAGTCTCAAATTGCGTTTGAATCGACAGCTTTTTCTTTCTAACCTGATATGTATAAACAGGGTTTCTATAGGTCTTTTTCGTTTCATCCCAGTCTGCTAATATCTCCAGACTGGCAGAATCAAGCAATTTTTCTTTTTTCCTGATCTGCTCCTCTAATAATCCAGGCAGGTCTTCCCCTTCCCTATCATTTTCTAAAATGCCCTTGCTTTTCTTCAAGGAATATATATCCTGAGCATGTTTTGCCTGATCCTCAGCCCATTTATTATAGCTCCTGATGGTTTCACTTATTTCAGCCAGGTACCTGTTCCTTTGTGGAGGGATGATCTCCATCCTTGATTCTGATACAAGCATTTCCATATCCGCATGAAAGTTCCCGCCGGTTTTTTCCTCAAGAGCAACTGCCAGTCTTTCAAATAGCTGGTTTACGCCTGAATCATTAAACTGTGAGGCTATCGTTCCAAAAACAGGCATAAGGGATGGGTCCTCATGAAACCGGGAGTGATTCCTCTGGTATTGTTTTTTTACATCTCTAAGAGCATCTTCAGCCCCTCTCTTATCGAACTTATTCAGAACAACAAAATCGGAAAAATCCAGCATGTCAATCTTTTCCAACTGTGTTGCCGCACCATACTCCGGAGTCATTACATACATTGCAATATCAGAATAGTCGGATATCTCAGTATCTGATTGCCCTATTCCTGATGTTTCCAGTAGAATCAGATCGAAGCCGGTAAAAGAAACTGCAGTTATGGCATCATCGATATAAGCCGGAAGAGCCATATGCGACTGGCGTGTGGCGAGTGATCGCATGAAAACTCCTTCTCTGTGAATAGAATTCATCCTTATCCTGTCGCCCAGAAGAGCACCACCGGTCTTCCTTTTCGTAGGATCAACTGACAGGATAGCCAGCCTGATATTTGGTCTGGCTAGTTTAAACCTTAAAACCAGCTCATCCACAAGAGATGATTTTCCTGCACCACCGGTGCCAGTGACACCAACCACCGGAGGTCTCTTTGCAGACTGCCTTTCCCTTATCATTTTCAGGACCGGCTCTGCCTCGTCCTTATTATTTTCTATCGATGACAAAAACCTTGATAAGGCTCTGGCATCACTCTTTGCCATAGACTCAATATCAGGCACATCCTTCCCCAACGGAAAATCCGAACCTTCAACTAACATATTGATCATCCCTATGAGGCCCAGAACGCGACCATCATCAGGAGAAAATATTTTTGTTATCCCCTTCTTTTCCAGATCATATATTTCTTCCGGTAGAATCACTCCTCCGCCCCCTCCATAAATATTGATATGCTTACCTCCCCTGCTATCTAACTGATCACGCATATAGGAGAAAAATTCCATATGCCCACCCTGGTAGGAGGTAATAGCTACCGCCTGAACATCTTCCTGAAGAGCACTTCCAACTATCTCATCAACCGACCTGTTATGGCCAAGATGAATCACCTCTACCCCGGCAGATTGAATGATCCGTCTCATTATGTTTATGGTAGCATCATGCCCATCGTAAAGCGATGAAGCTGTGATTATTCGTACTAGGTTTTTAGGATGATAAAGTTGTATATCCGCTGGCATAAATTATTTCATTTAGATAAAATGGCTCTTGAAATTACAATCTTCTGAATTTCAGAGGTCCCTTCGTAAATCTGAGTCAGTTTTGCCTCACGCATTAGTCGCTCTACATGATATTCGCGAACATAACCATAGCCGCCAAATATCTGAACAGCTTCCGTAGTAATCTCCATTGCTGAGTCAGCACAATATTGCTTCGCCATGGCACTTGCCAGAGAAAAGGACTTTCCTTCATCTTTTAACCAGGCAGCTTTCAGGCAGAACATACGTGATGCCTCAATCTTGACAGCCATATCGGATAGTTTGAAAGCTATTGACTGGTGATAAGCTATTTCCTTCCCAAAGGCCTTTCTCTCTTTAGAATACTGCAATGACCTCTCAAAAGCTCCTGACGCAATCCCCAGCGCCTGAGCAGCTATTCCCAGCCTCCCGCCATCCAATGTCTTCATAGCAAACTTAAAACCAAAACCATCGTCGCCTATGCGATTCTCCTTTGGCACAATCACGTCGGTGAACATAACCGAATGAGTATCTGAGCTTCGCATACCCATCTTGTCCTCATGCTGCCCCAAACTGACACCCTTACTATCTTTTTCAATAATAAAAGCATTGATCCCGTGATGACCAAGCTCCTTGTGAGTCTGTGCCATTATCATATAAATCGAAGCAGAGTTAGCATTGGTGATCCAGTTTTTTGTCCCGTTAAGCAAATAGTGGTCTCCCTTATCCTCTGCTGTAGTTCTTTGGGACGTAGCATCTGACCCAGCTTCAGGCTCCGACAAAAGAAAAGCACCTAAAATTTCTCCCCTGGCTAATGGTTTTAAATATTTTTCTTTTTGTTCTTCTGTCCCATACTTTTCAAGACCCCAACACACTAAAGAATTGTTAACCGACAATATTACACCTACTGAAGAATCTACCTTGGAGATCTCTTCCATAGCCAAAACATATGACACAGTATCCATTCCCCCTCCATCATATTTTGGATCGACCATCATTCCCAGAAAACCAAGCTCAGCAAGGAGTTTAACCTGTCTTTCCGGAAACCTGGCCTCTTTATCCCGCTCCAGTATATCGGGTAGTAATTCTCTTTCCGCAAAATCACGGGCAGCATCCCGGATCATGATTTGTTCTTCGGTGTATTCAAAATTCATATTGGTATGTTTTGGTTTTGCATGGACGTATACTTAGGTCCTCGCACTATCTATACACAATGGCAACAACAGTTTTGTCGTCACCGCCCATATTAATACTCAGACCATAAGGACGGTCTGTAGAGATGGAAATCTGCGCATCACCTGCCTTGCCAGTAAGTTGCTCCCATATAGTAACAGCCTGATGAACTCCCGTAGCACCGGTAGGATGGCCCCACCCAATAAGGCCACCGGTAGTGTTAAAAGGAATTTGTCCATCTCTGGCAGTATTTCCTTCAAGAATAAAATCCGGACCTTTACCCGGCTCGGCAAGTCCAAGTGCTTCTATTGCCAGCACTGCAGCAATAGTAAAACAATCATGGGTTTCAACTGTACCAAGTTGCTTTACCGTAATACCGGCACGTTCAAGAGCCAGCCTTGCTGCCTCTTTCATTGTTGATACAATAGTATGATCCATCGGGGGTTTTGTTATATCTTCTTCAAGCTGAGCCCACCCTAAAACCTCAACAGCATCTTCAGGAGCAATTCCTATTTTTTCAAGACCGTCCTCCGAAACAACAGCAATTGCCGAGCTACCATCTGAAACCTTAGAACAGTCGAATACATTAAGATGGTCAACAAAGCTTTTAGGGTTTGGCTCCATCATTCCCATCTCCATAAGATCTTCTGTTGTATTATGATACTCCTGAGCAGTTGGACACAAACGGGCATTCTCAACCATATTACTATACCATCTTGCCATTGCCTTTCTCGTTTGTTCGCGACCGTATTTTTCAAAATACTTACCCGCCCGATCACTAAACTGTCCGGGGAAATAATAGGCATGTCCCGCTTTCCTGTCGGGGAACCAACCGGCTCCAGCCAGTATATCGGCTCCATAAATAGCCTTTACTGTATTTTGAACCTCTACTCCAATAGTCAACACTACATCTGCTGTCTCAGCCAAAACCGATCTTATCGCTGAAGTGAGAGCCAAGCCACCTGAAGCACAAGCTCCTTCCACAGCCGTTGCCGACTTGAACCTTAAATCAGGATCAATCATCGGAAAGAATCCGGGAAGATTGGCCTGCTTGTTAAAGCGGGCGGCCATAAAATTTCCAATAACACACTCATCAACATTCCTGCCCCCACCAATCTCCTTTAAACAAGCCTGTCCGGCTTCCTCAATATAGTGCTCTAATCCGGGACGGGATTTTTTGGGATTAAACTCCTTCCTACCAGTACCCAATGAAATGGTGTTATAGCCGGCAGTCATGTATACTTTTCTTCTGAGATTTTTCATATCAATTATTAAAATATTCATTGACGGGGCCATAGGCATGATAGAAACCCGTTGCCAAAACTTTGTTCACATCATCATTTGAAGCCACAACTTTTGAAGCTACCAATAGCTCAGCGATTCGCTTTGACTCAAGGCCATAAGCTTTGGCTAAACCGGCACCCCTGGTATCTGAATTCATGAGATCCGAAAAATAGCTTTTCAAGATTTCAGTTTTTTGCTGACTGAAATTAACATCCTTCCATTTTAATTTTTGTGGGACCTCACCCAGCTCATTATCAATCTTATTTTTAAAGGATTCCAGACTAACATAATCACCCGTCTCAAAACTGTATACTCCCACAATTCTCCCTCTATCGTACTTAAATATTCCATCCTTCTGAGAACCATCGGCATATTGTCCACCCTTAACACCTTGATTAAGATACTCTTCTAATAACTCGCTGTGAAGATGCTCATCTGGCAAATAGGGATTCATAACATTCATTATATATGACACAACAACTACTCCCACATAATCTATAAGCTGGAAAATCCCCATCGGCCTTACCAGCCATATTTGCGTTATAGAGTTAAAAAGATATATTGCTTCATGTAAAGGATATTGCCCTGACATTTTTTCAGCCTGATTAATGCCATACAATGCATCACGCATGAAATGACCATTCCCAATAAAACCGGCAAAGTCGCTCGATGGAACCAAAACCTTACGTAGTTTTTTCGCATATATTTTGGCAAACTCTATCAATTCAGGTCTGCTGGTTTCTGCAGGAATAAGCTCCACCAACCGCTGAACAGCAGGGGGATTATAAAAATGGAAACCCAAAATGTTCCCATCAAGTTCGGCAGAAGAATCTAATTCTCCAATAGGTATAGACGAGGTGTTGGTAAAAAACCAGGTTTGCCCTTGTCCCTCCCTGGAGAGGCTTGACAAAATTGAAACTTTCAGCTTTGGATCTTCCTTGATGGCTTCGAAAACTAAACTGGCTCCATAGGCATCTTCCATATGGGTAGTGGTTCTAACCATTCCAATAACATCAGCAACATAAGCTTCAATTATCTCACCATTTTCAATAAGATCCTTCCTGTCGGCATATAGCTCTCTGAGCATAACTGTCTTCTTCTCAGCTGCTCTCCTTGCCTGGGCTTCTATATATTTAATCAGGCTTTTAAGTCCTTTTGGTGACATATCCAAGGCGATCAAATCCATCTCGGAATTTTTGTTATGAAGCCACAAATCTGTCATCTCCATAGCTGTTAAAAGCAGAATACCGCTTCCCATCTTACCAGCGGCACCCAAAACAACTACCTTCTTGAATCGATCAATATATTCCATATAAGTTTATATCAGTTGAAAAAATATCTATTCCCCCCAATTTGGTTTTCTTTTCTCCAGGAAAGCCCTCATTCCCTCAATACCCTCATCCTCAAACATTTCGGCAAAACACTTCTTTTCAAGATCCATAGCCTCTTCAAAGCCGAGGTTCCTTCCCTTACGGATTACCTTCTTTGCCTTCTTTACAGCTATCGGCCCCTGCGATGCTATCTTTCCTGCAATTTTCAAAGCATCATCAATAAGTTCCTCAGGTTCTGAGAGTGATTGCACTAATCCCATCCTGTATGCCTCTTCTGCAACAACCTTTTCTCCTGATAAAATACACTTCATGGCATTCCCAAGACCAATCAAGCGAGGCAATCTTTGGGTTCCGGCATAACCCGGAATCAAACCAAGACTTACCTCAGGAAGCCCGAAAACAGCCTTCCTGGAAGCAACTCTAATATCACAGGCCATAGCTAATTCACATCCCCCACCAAGAGTATATCCGTTAACAGCTGCAATAACCGGGATGGGAAGGTTTTCAATTCTGAAAAACGTCTGCTGCCCCTTTTCCGAAAAACCTTTCGCCTGGGATGGGGTGAGATCAACCATCTCAGAAATATCTGCCCCGGCAACAAAGGCCTTACCCTCTCCTGTAATAATTAGTACGGATACATCTTCATTTAGAATAAGATCATCAAGATAAATATTGATCTCTCTGAAAAACTCAGAATTCAAGGCATTCATGGCGGATGGCCTGGAGATTGTCAGCAATTCGACCTTTCCGATCCGTTTTGATTTCAATAAATTAAATTCCATAGCAGACAGTTATTTGTAAGAGATCAAATCGTTGAAATTTCTTCTACAATTTAACCTAAAATAATGTCAATTACAAGAACTTATCTTACTATATTCATATATCACTATTACCCTACTTCCCTATTTTCAACATCTTAACCTTTTCATTCCTGTCGTTAACAACAAGTCGGCCAATATAAACCCCGGGGGGTAACTCTTTGTTACTGGAATCCAATGAGTTCCACTCAATCACATGCTGACCTTTAGTTAATTCTGCATCTACCAAACAAACAATCTTACGACCAGCAAGATCAAATACATTGAAAGTAACGTTGGCATCCTCCGGAACAATAAAGCTGATACTGGTATTTGAAACAAATGGATTGGGAAAGTTCTGGTTTAATAGATCTGCAGAGGATAAATCCAGGGTAGAGAGCGGCACCACTCCAAAGGCTATCTGGTTAAGCTTATCCTGAACCCTTACATGAATATCATAGTTTTTACCCTTCTCCTCAGGACGGCATAGCAAAAGGCCTCCAGACTCAAGACTGATTTTATCCGGAAAGACATGAGGTGCGAAGGTTATAAGGGAGTTGGATCTATAGAGGTTTTTTTCAGCCAGAGGGGAAAGGATAAAATTTCTGCCATCTCCCTTTGACATACCAGCATCATAATCAAGCTGAAACTCCTCCACATCTTCCAGCGGGCCGTAATGAAACTCTATTTTCCCATCAGGATAAAGATTACAAGCCACATTTAACAAATAATTGGTTTCATCGTTCACGCCCACAGCCTGCCAAAAAATGGTAAATAATGAGTCGCTCTCATCATAAGTAATACCACTTCCGTTGCCGGAATAACCAAGATCCCGCCCAAATGGAATAATACCCCTTTTGATTTTATAAATAAGATCAGAATCAATTATGTATGGGTATTCATAAAACTCATTATCAAAAAAGATACTACCGTCATCACTAACAATTATTTTGTCATGCTTTTCTCCGTAAAAAGGGAAGCTGAAAGGCAGTTCCAGCTCTGTAAAGATTGTTGAAACCCCTGCTGCACCCAATCGTGTACCTGTCACCTCAGGATATTCCTTTTTACTCACAATTGCCTTATATCCATAATCCAGCTCCCATCGAAATGGGCTAACAAGATTAGCCGCTTCCAGCTGTTTGGAATACCAATTATTTGCAGATACAAATTCAACATCATATTCCTTTACCCTAACTTTCTCGAAGTCCACAGTATGATTTACATGAAGGAAAGTTGTATCAAAAAAGGCAATTGGCACCTCCTTCTGAGGGGAAATTAATTCCAATTCACCATTTGTATAATCGACAATTGAAAACTCCTTTACTTTGCTGTTTGAAGAATATCCTCCTGATTCAATTACAGTCAGGAAAAACCTTACCGGCTCACCCGATTCAACATAGTTCAGAATGGGGCTAATATCAATACCTATTTCGAATGGCGTTGATGGCACAGCCCCTGAACCACCGAATGGGAGTCCTCCACCCTGATAGTTTAAAATCGGAAATTCCATCAACTGTTCTGGCTTTTCAGCACCGGTATCACCGGAAACACCAGCCATAACCTTAATAGAATTTCTTATCGGGTGAACCAAGGTAAACTTCATGGCAAGTTGAGGTGTATAATCCTTAACCAGATCGATCAAATGGACTGAACGATTCCAGAATCCGCCTTCAAAGCCATATCTTGGCAGCACATTATAAGCTACATAGGATTTCCCCTCATCAGCCCAACCCTTACCCCAGGAATTAACTACGATAAGAGCGCCTTTCTCCCAATCACTCATATCAACCACAAAATCTCCATTGATATCCAGGTCGTTTGTGTATTTTCCATCTCCGTTAAAATCTACCTTAACCGAATCGTCATAACCAACGATGATCATGGCATGCCCCACAGCAGCACCAAAACTGGTAATAATGGTTGATCCGGCATTATATGAATCGCCAGGAAGCTCACGGAACCGCATACCTCCCGAAGCTATTTGAAAATTGGCCACTCCACCATCCTTTGAACCAACAAAATGATCATACAAATATTGCTTTAGCACCTGCAAACCTTCCGGATCACCAACAGACAAGGAATAATTGTGGTGTACCTTGTTCTTCATTGCCCTATAGTAATTATCGTAACCCGACATCCAGGCAGACCCATCTTCTGCAAAGGGATAGTCCACAGCATTGGGACAACCATTTGCTTTGATCACTTCCCAACTATCGAAATAACTAACACCAGTTAAGGTATTAGCATTATTAAGAAAATTCCAGGGATACAAGGGTGGATACTGGTTTTCAGGCTCATAAGCCGAAACATCACGCGCCCGGGCCAATTCGTAAGTTAGAAGATAACCTATCGAGCTGGCCTGATTGCAGCTCCAGCCATACTGATTGAATACAGGAGGGAAAAATTTCTTCTTTGAATTATCTATCCTGACAGGCAGATTACCCGACTTGAAGTTTACGCTCTCAGGCACCGGGTAAGGGCGGAAATTCATTCCCTCCTTCATTTCCTGTCCACTCAAACTTGCTGAAATCAAAATCAGCATAAACATCAATTTAATCTCTTTCATCACCCAGGAAGTTTTTGGAAATATAAAAATAAGTACTGGAATTTCCATCAGCAACTATCGAATGAATCATCACAGGTATTTCATTTATCCGGATTTTATGACAATTAACTATCATTTAGACAAACATTTCTTGATTTTGTTAATTTTCATATCTTTGATTGCCCTCGATAACTTAACATATTTCTTATGAAATTCTACCTTCCCGGAATATTGGTAGGACTATTCATCACAAGCTTTTGCGTTCAATCTCAGGAACAAGTTCTCAGTGGTCAGATTATTGACCGCGATACCAGAGAGGGTATAGGGATGGCTACTGTGGTTATCAATCGCACTACCGGAACACTAAGTGATTCATCAGGATATTTCTCCTTAAAAGCAACAAATTACCCATTAGAATTGACGATATCCCATTTGTCCTATGGGACTCAAAGTTTTACTCTGAATTTTCATCCTAAGAAAAAACTGGTTTTTCAACTGGAACAGTCGAGAACATATATTCCCGAAATACTTGTTTCAGGTAAAAAGCTTCAGATTCTTACCAAGGGAGCTGATTATTCCATCTCCAGCTTTGAATTTGATGATAAATTCATGTGGCAAATCGGGATGGTAAATAATCAGGCAAAAGGGACACGGCTTTATTTAACAAATTTAATTGGCGACACCATTAATTCGATACCAATTAAGCTACCGGCTTCATTCTTGAAAGATATCCTTGGGAATGTTCATCTTGAAACAAAAGACTCTGTTTTTCAATTATTTAGCCAAAATGGTACCATCAAATTAATGTATGGAGAAAGGGCCGACGTTTTTAAGCAATACATGGGTAATTACAAGGCAACTCTGGGGCCCGGCTTAGTGTATTTTAAATCAAACCCAAGCCTTGGAGAAAACTATGTTTATTATATCGATGCATTACTCGACCAGGCAGAACAAATTCTGATTATTGAAGATCTTCCGGATGACTACTCCTGGCTTCCATCAGGGCTGCAGCAATTAGGTCGGGTTATGGGGCCTCGCACTGTTCAGCAAATAATCGACCAACAGAGGGGCTACTTTAAAAGTATACGAAGAGGGGGGGTTTTTAAACTCAAAGACAGCTTATACATCTTCGATTTGAATAATGACAAAATACACACCATAGGCCCCGACCGGCAATTGATTCGATCGGTTCCTGTCACCTTCCATCACAATCCAAATCCCACTCTTACAAATCTCTATTTAAATTATGATGATTTTATTACCGACCCTTTGAACAAGGACGTATATGTTCAATATCACAGAAATAATAGATGGAGATTTATTCCTTTAGATCCTCTTACCGGAAAAACTGGTCTTGAAATACAAATCCCCCAATACAATGCCATGGACAATATCAGGATTCATGGAGGTGCAATTTACTTCACATACCCCGAGAAGCTATTTCCATATTTTATGAGGATTTACAGGCAGATAATTGAGTGATTAATAGAATTAACCTTATATAACCGAAATATTAGCACTAATTTATCGATTTCGAACGCTAGATTATAAAAAAAGCCCAAGACAGTTGTCTCGGGCTTTTGTGGTACCACTCGGACCACAGTAATTTCACTTAGCTTCCCTGGATCAACAATCACCCCGTCACATATAGACTGATATTACTGCTATTATAGAATTTCAAAGAAGTATCAAAATGAACAAAAATGAATTTTTGTTACGGTATTGTTTCGGCAAATATATATATTTATACTCATATTTGACAGTAACTTTATTGATTTAGCCATGGCCACATTTACAATTGAGCTTAATAACCGGGAAAACAGATTCGGATCGTATACCCTAATCTTGAGAATTACTCACAAAAGGAAGCACAAAAGGATAACACTAGACTATTCTGTAAAAGAAAAAGAATTTAATCCTCACCCAAAAGAGCACCAATATGTGAGGAGGAGCCATTCGGATTATGTGGAAATAAACGAATACCTACGGTCAAAAATAACCGATG
>CAYXQX010000064.1:0-11999 GCA_964467485.1 uncultured Porphyromonadaceae bacterium
AGGAGAAATGTATGATGCTGATGAAAAACTGCTTGGCCAAATGATGAAAAAATTCCCTGACAACCAGTATCTTGAATGGGCCAGTTTGGTTATTATATCCGGAGGTGATTATTCTAAAGCTGGCAATCTAGCAGATAGGATTCTTGGAGTTAATAAAACTGATTTGCCGTATAATACAGATTATAAGGATGTTGAGTTTAAACTAATCTCCGACTTATTCAGGAATCAGTAGGCCTCAGTCAGATTGTCATACATCTATATAATTGTATGTATGGCTTGATAATTGATGAGAGCTGCCTAAAGAAAAATAGTTATGGAAGTATATTTCAACGGAGGCAAGCAAGTTTTTGCCGATATTAATGGGTTCACGGTAAAAACTGATCAAGCGCAAAAGAGTGGAGGGGAAGGGCTTTATGCTGAGCCATTTATGATGTTTTTGGTATCACTTGGTACTTGTGCAGGCATATATGTTAAATCTTTCTGTGACCAGCGGGGATTGTCAACTGAGAATGTAAAATTAAAACAGGATCTTAAATATGATTCTGAAAAACGAATGGTGGGAAAGTTTACAATAGACATTCATGTCCCGACTGATTTTCCTGAGAAGTATGATACAGCTCTAATCCGTTCAGCTAATCAGTGTGCTGTAAAAAAACACCTTCATCCTGATATTGAACTAGAAACCAAGGTTGTAAGAAAATAACCGTATAGAAGCATTAGGATTTTCCTTTTTTTTGTTTTTTGATTTTCATGGGTTTATCATCGGTCACGCTGAGCTTATTAGAAGTCCAGATCATATTCTCTGCCAGGGTTTTAATTGTACTAACACCTTCTTCATCATCCATTACTTCTCCTTTTTCTTTTCCCACTCCATGGTTCCAGTAACTGGAGCCAACGATAATCATTTCAGCAATCTGGAAGAAGTCGTTCAGACTGTTAAACGTCTCCAGTCCGCCGTTTCGTCGCGCAGCAACAACTGAGGCTCCAATCTTTCTTTTGAAGGGCTGTCCATTTACTTTGCTAACAATATAAGCTCTCTCAATAAAGGCTTTCATGGATGCCGTCATTCCTCCCACGTACACAGGAGAACCGAGGATAATAATATCAGCATCCAAATATTTTCTATATACCTTATTGAAAGAGTCTTTTGTGTATTTGCAAGTATTGTCTTATGTTTTTCGGCAGGAGAAACAAGCCTGACAGCCAATATATGCTTCATCGCCAATACACACCATCTCTGTACTAAAGTCTGCTTTCCCGAATTCTTCAAATGCAATACTTATCAGGCTGGCTGTATTTCCTTTTTTCCGAGGGCTACCATTTATAGCAAGAACTTTTGTCATGTTGTAGCTTTTCTTCTAAAGATAGAGATTATTTATCTTTTACACATCTGACACTTAGACCGATATATTTATTGAAGTGATTTTTTTCAAGGGCACCGTTGCAGGCGCATATTTTCCTGAAATAACCTTCATTAATATCCATATAAGAGTACGTTGTGGATGACCACCAGAATCCAGATGAGTCGAAACTATAGAATGCACCTTTATTATGCCTATCTCCTGCCAATTGTCCCCCAAAACCTGCATCGCCGGTTTCTTTCAGATGTTTACCTGCATCACCGTATTTAAATTGAGCATCCAGATCTGCCCAATCCTGGTTGGTGGGAATATGCCAACCGTCTGGACAAACACCCTGCACCTCTTCCTCATCAGTATATCCAACTGCCTCATGCCAATCATAAAGGCCGCCATATAATAAGCAATTGGCTGTGTCATTTTCAAAGCAATACTTTTCAATTACCCCATTATCCGATAAATCTGAATGCTCCAATCCATTTGCAATGCTGGGAACAAAAACTCCGGTTCTTAGGTTTTCTGCCATCCAACACTGTTTGTCGATTTGAATTGTTTTATACACATTGCCGTCTACATCAATAACTACAGGTGCTCCCGGGCAAGGATTGATGCTGAGCTGCATGAAACTAAGGTTTACATCATCTGAATTGGTGCCGCAGGGACCTTCTATGGTCCATCTTAATACATATTCTGTCTGGGCGCTGTCTTTGATGAACCAGGTATTGGCATTATTTATATCAGTAAATTCTCCTCCTACTCCAGAGACCACCGACCAGGTTCCAATACCAAAGTCAGCTGTATTCGCTTGTAGTTGCACACTATCCGAAGTTATTAGCTCTAAGTCGGCTCCGGCTTCTGCATTACTCGTTAGCGAAAAAACCTCTATTTGAGAATAGCTGGTATCAGAACAGGTGGTTTCGGGATCCTTAAAATAATATGCCAACTCATGAACTCCAATCCCAGCATCGTCTGGATAAAAGCGGTTGTTCTGAACGCCTGGGCCGAAATAATTTCCACCTTCCGGTGTTCCACCGCTTAACAGAAAATCTCTTTCGTTAATGCAAGCCGAGTCACGTGATTGGAACTCAACAACTGGTGGGTCGTGAAGTTCTATTGCTAAAACTTCAGAATAAAACGGAAGACAGGTTCCTTCCAGAACTTCTAGTCTTATCCAGAATGCTTCAATAGCCAAAAGGGAAATAGTATCGCCTTCTGCATCAGTTACCTCTGTCCAGTCAGCTCCATTTAAGGATTTCTGCCAGTTTGCTGTTCCGCGGTATTCATCGATATAGACCTTTACGGTATCATTTAAACAAACCTTGTTTTGAGCTGATACAGTGGTGGTAAAAATCCCGACAAGCAAAAGTGATAAGGATGAAAGAACAATAAGCCTTTTTAATCTGTCCAATTCTTTTTTATAATCTATAGCTTTCATATTCATCCTCTTATATCAATTGAACCTTGCGTATTAGTACTCCCTTGTTGACCATCAGCCTGAAAAAATACACCCCTCTTGGTAGGTCGAGACTTTCCAGATCAATGTCTACGGAGTCAAATCTGTCTTCTATAGTAGTATACATAACTTCCATACCCATGCTGTTGATAAGGCTTATTTTTACCTCTCCCGTATTTACAGGTAAACCGGTAAGGGTAATGTTGCCAGAACTGGGATTAGGGTATATCATAACATGATCTAATACTGCCTGATCGTTAATACCCAGACATACATCTACGATTATATTAACCGATTCTGACCTTTGGCATCCATTCCCATCTACAACAGTGAGGATATACTTGGTTGTTTCCTCTGGGCTGGCTGTTGGATTAGCCGAAGTGGGATTATCAAGACCCTGTACAGGATACCAGGAAAAAATATATCCTTGAGTGCCTCCCCAGGCTGTTGGCTCAGAGCCCAATACTACACTATGCCCCGTACAAATTATTGTGTCATTCCCTGATGAAATATTTAATGGATCAGGCTGATTTAGCTCAATCTTGAAAACCTGCCCAAAACTGCCAACAGAAACAAGTAGCAAGCTTGATATTATTGTTATGATCTTTCTCATATATCTTGATTTTAATCGCCCAAAGATATTAACTGGACTCAATTGACCCAAGCTTTGTTTTTAACATCCTGATTATTTATTGACAATCGATTCCTGAAATCGGAATTCAAGGGATTAACAGCCTGCTAGTTAGTTGATTATAAGGGTTGTTAATTAAGTGTTAAGGATCTTATTCCTTGCATTGGAAGCTTAATGTTATTCTCGTTATTTCGCTAACTGGAAACAGGAGCTGAAAGTATGAATATTTTGTCCTTACACACTGATTAGCAGTGCTTCAACTTTGATTCGTAGATATTTGTTATCTTTGATGTGAACCAATGGCAGATAGATATGCAGGAACCTGATATTTTTGAGGGTGGTAAAAAGTTACCCCTTATGGAAGATTTTTATAGTCTCCAGGGGGAAGGATACAATACAGGAAAAGCATCTTATTTCATAAGAATCGGAGGATGTGATATTGGATGCTCCTGGTGTGATTCAAAGAGATCCTGGCAGGCCGACAGGCATCCACTAGTTGAAGTTGACTCAATTATTTCAAAGGTAGTTGATTGCCCCAGTAATTGTCTTTTGGTAACAGGTGGAGAGCCAACAATGTATGACCTGGAGTATCTCACAGTTAAGGCAAAAGAGAATAATTTGAATTTGTTTTTGGAAACATCAGGAACGCATAAATTAACCGGTATATGGGATTGGATATGTCTCTCACCAAAGAAGCAAAGTCCTCCTTTACAAGAGTTTTATACTAAAGCACATGAATTGAAAGTTATTATAAGTGAGATTCAGGATTTTGACTGGGCTGAAGAGATGGCTGGTAAGGTGCCTCCCGCTTGTCATTTGTTCCTGCAGCCTGAGTGGAGCAGGAAAGATGGAATGACTATGGCTATTATTGATTATATCAGGAAAAATCCTGTCTGGCGAATTTCTATGCAAACGCACAAAGTTTGGGGAATCCCATAATGAAGGGTTTTAATAAAATAAGGCTTATTCTTCTATTCCTGACCGTCATACCGGTCGTTAACTGCACTTTATTATCTGCTCAGGATAAGTCGGAAGTACCCAAAAGAATCCAAAAACAGTTTGAAAAAGCCCGCGTATTGTATATGGGGCTTGAGTGGGAAGCTGCCGCAACACAACTAAAGATAATTCTGAATAAATCCCCAAATTACATTGATGCCTGGCTTCTGTTGAGCGAGCTAGCCTTGGAAGTGGATGATCAGGATCTTGCTTTTTCTGCACTATTAACGGTTTCTAAGCTTGATTCAATTAATTACCCTCTTGTTTTTCCAGAACTTGCCAAATTAGCTTATGATAAGGGCAACTACCAGGACGCGTTAAAGCAGCTCCAATCCTCTAGTGCTAAGTATCATGATAAAAATTTCAGGCTTGAAGAAAGAGTGAGATTTGCTATCGATCAGGTTGAGAAGAATAAAAATGTTCGTCAGCCGGTTTCTTTGGGTATCAATAGTACGGATAACGAGTATTTTCCGAGTCTGACTATCGATGGGCAAAGACTGGTTTTCACTCGACAAGAAAGGGATGGTCCTGGTATTGACCAGCTCGGACAGGAGGATTTATATGAATCCTTATATCAGGATTCTGATTTTAACCATGCAGTTGTATTTCCCAAGCCGATTACTACCGACAGGAATGAGGGTACACAATCTGTAAGGCAGGATGGACGATTGATGTTTTTTACCGCTTGTAAACGACCCGATAGTAAGGGGGGGTGCGATATATATGTGTCGCGTAAACAGGGTGATAAATGGGATGTTCCAATAAATCTGGATTATCCCGTGAATACACGGTATTGGGAGTCCACTCCATTCCTGTCGCTCGATGGGAGGAAATTGTATTTTTCTAGTACACGCCCTGGAGGATATGGTGGAATGGATATCTGGATAAGCGAATGGCTGCCTGAGGGTAACTGGTCAAACCCGATTAATGCCGGCTCCTCAATAAATACTGCACGTGATGAAATGGCTCCGTATGTACATGGTGATGGTAATAGCATTTATTTTAGCTCTTCAGGTTGGGTTGGCATGGGTGGATTTGATCTGTTCGTGTCGAGAAAAACGGATGATGCAAGATGGATGAGTCCAATAAATCTCGGATATCCAATAAATACTTATGGAGAAGAAATGGGTATCTGTTTTCACAGTAAAAGCAATTTCGCTCTCTTTTCATCAAACCGTGATAGTACAAACGGGCGTGATATCCTTCGGTTTCATCTGCCCGACAGCCTTGCTCCAGAGCGGGTTGCTATAGTTTCGGGTAAGGTTATTAATGCTGTTACTAATAGACCTATCTCAGCATGTGTGTTGGTTCAAAACCAGGAAGGAGAATTGATCTCAAGGGTTGAGTCAGACCCACGTACAGGGAATTATATGATTGGTTTGCCGGTAGACAAAGATCATCGTTTTGTTGTTAACAGGGAGGGCTTCCTTTTCTATTCTGCCTACCTTCCATCCGATTCATTGTTGCCGGGAAAATCGTTTGAACGTGATATCCTCCTGGAGCCACTGAGGTTAGGTTCAAAAGTTGTTCTCCGTAATGTGTTCTTTGATACTGATTCATATACAATAAAAAAAGAATCCTTCCCGGAATTGTTGGAACTGCTTGAACTATTATCAAAAAACAGAAATACCAATATCGAAATTGGAGGGCACACAGATAACACCGGAGATTATCAATATAATATCACTCTAAGTAAAAATAGAGCCGAGGCGGTTAGGCAGTTCCTTGTAAGCGAAGGAGTTAGTACTGATAGACTTACATCCGCAGGCTATGGTCCCGATCAGCCAATTTCCGATAATGATACTGAAAAAAGCAGGGCCGAAAATCGGCGGACTGAAATAAAAATCACCAGTGCAACGGTTCCTGAGCCCTAATTCTGCTTCAATCCCGGATAGAACCCCCAAAAACCCTCTCCCGGAAATAATCCGGGAGGAAGGGTGAGGTTTGTTTTATTTATTCTTTACTGGGAACTTTGGGATTGGAGGAACAGTTTTGTTGTAGGTTTTCAGTTGTTCCATGATAACCTCAATAGCTTTATCCAACTGTTTATCGATACCCATGAATTCATCATATGGATCGTTATGTACTTCAATATCCGGTTCAACACCATGACCTTCAATAATAAATCCACTGCCATCAGCTGCATAAGGTCCGTATGAAGGTGTAATAATAGATCCTCCATCCATACATGGAATGGATCCACTATAACCAACCACACCACCCCAGGTTCTAACACCTATAACTGTATTATTGTGCTTGAATCTGTATGGGAACAAATCCCCGTCAGAAGCAGAATACTGGTCTATCAAAGCTACTTTCGGACCCGCCATTGTCCCAACCGGGTTAACTTGCCCGTTTTTCTGATTGGTATGCATGGTAGCATAAGTAATTTCACGTTTTAAGCGCTCGATGATCATTGGTGAAACATTTCCACCACCATTGCCTCTATCATCAATAATCAAAGCTTTTTTTGTTAGCTGAGGATAATAGTGCTCAATAAATTCATTCAATCCGGTAACTCCCATGTCGGGGATGTGAATATAACCAACCTGACCATCAGTTGCGTCACTTACCTTTTGAGTGTTAGTCTGAACAAATTTGTAGTAGTATAAGGACGATTCATCTGCTATTGGTTTAATCAGGATTTTTCTAATATCCTTGTCATCTGCATTATTGGAAAGACCTAATTCAACTGTTTTGCCGGCTTGTCCGATAAGCAAACTATACACATCAATAGTGCTTTTGGTGGAGATACCATTAACTGAAATAATATAATCCCCTTCTTTAGCGTCAACCCCAATCTCAGTCAAGGGTGATCGTAATTTTGGACTCCAGTTGGCTCCCCTTAGGATTTCTTTAATTTTAAAATATCCTGATGGATCCGATTCGATTACAGCACCCAGCAATCCTGTTTGAATCCTTTTTGGCATTGGGTGTTCACCATTATTGACGTAAGCATGACCCACACTAAGTTCAGCTATCATTTCACCAATGATATAGGACAAGTCTGTACGATGTTGAACATGAGCTACCAAAGGCTTATACTTTTTGTAAATGGCTTTCCAGTCAACTCCATGCATTCCCGGATCATAGAAGAAATCCCTCATCTGTCTCCAACTCTCATCAAAGATCTGTGCCCATTCAGCTTTTTTATCCAGCTTAAGTTGCAATCCGGAGAGAGAAACAGTTTTGCCCATGCTGGCTTTACCTGCAGGAATACCCACAACACTAAGCTTACTTCCCTGTATCAGCATCATTTTTTTACCGTTGCTGCTAATGAGATAGTTGAGCTTGCTTCCATGGTCAGTTTCTTTTTTTGCAGTAAGGTCATAACTCTTAAGTGACATGTCTCTACTCTTGGATGACATATAGATATAGAAAATCTTTGAATCCAGACATTGGATATTGAAATAGTTGCCGGCAGCCACTGGCAATCCAATAATTCTATCCTGTATACCTTCAAGATCAACTTTCATTTCAGGTTTTTCCTCTGCTTTTTCATCCTTGCTATCCTTTTTAGCCTCAGGCTTCTTCTCCTTTTCATCACTTGGGAGCTTTACTTTATCATCTGTAAGGCCCAGTGGATTTTTTGTGTCCTTCGCCAATGGTATCATGTATAATTTGTTCATATCCTGATATGCATGATTCCATTCAGTTTGGGAATATGTTGGTGAGAAACTTCTGGATGAGGAGAATGCCAGATACTTACCATCTCTTGTGAATGCCGGGCTCCCTGATTGATACCAATTGTCTGTTACAAAACTTGATTTTCCACTCTCAACACTATACAGACTGATCTGGTTCATACCCAGTGCAGGGTTAACGTATGCAATCCATTTGCTGTCGTGCGACCATGAATAGTCACCTATCGGACCTTGCCCTGATTCGTCGACCAGAGTCTTTTTTCCTGATTCAATATCGAGTAGCCAAAGTTTGAATTTCTTATCATGGTAAAGCATCTTCTTGCTATCCGGCGACCAGCTAAAGCCAAAAATGTAAGTGCTGGTTTTTTTTGTTAATACTTTTTCGTTGTCGGGATCATCCGATTTTTGCATATAGATTTCAAACTCACCACTTTTATCAGAAATATAGGCGATATGTTTTCCATCTGGTGACCAGTCACCGCCACGATCATGTGCTTCGGGGCTTTGACTTATATTACGACTTATACCTTCCTTAACCGGAATATTGAACAATTCACCTCTGGCAGTTACAGCAAGCCGCTCTCCGTTAGGGCTCATGCTCATGGATGACATAGAACCTGAAATACTTTTCAGTTCATCCCGACCAACCACCATGTCATTTTGGATGAAGATTTCAATCTTTTGGGATTGCTGGTTTTTTAGGTCGAGGCGATAAATATATCCTCCGTTTTCATATACGATGGCATTCTTACCCAGAGAAGGGAACTTAATGTCAAATTCCTTGTAATCTGTAACTTTAGTTGTTTGTTTGGTCTCAGTATCATAGGCAAACAAGTTCATTGTCCTGTCGCGGTCGGATAAGAAGTAAATTTTTGACCCGGCCCACATTGGGAAAATATCCTGACCAGGATCATCTGTAATGATTTCAGTCTTTTTTGTTTCAAAATCAAATATCCTGATGTCATCTGCCATCCCACCTTTATAGTATTTCCAGGTTCTGAATTCCCTAAATACCTTGTTATAGGCAATTTTTTTGCCATCCGCCGAATAGCTGCAAAATCCGGCCACTGAAAAAGGAAGTTGTTCAGATAAACCACCTTTTTTTGAAACAGTAAATAGATGCCCTTTGAAGGGATTAAACGTTTGTTTGCGTGATCTGAACACAATTGATTCCCCATCAGGAGTCCATCCCATTACCAGATTATTTGGTCCCATTCTATCTCCAACATCATCTCTGCCCAGGGTTGCAGTATTTGTTAACCTTACTGGTTCACCTCCTTGTGCTGGCATTGTAAATACCTCAGTATTACCATCGTATTGGCCTGTGAAGGCAATCGTTTGGCCATCAGGAGAGAACTTTGCAAACATCTCAAAGCCATCATGAGAGCTTAAGCGTCGGGCTAGCCCTCCGTCTGTTGATGCGGTGTATAAATCGCCGGCATAGGTAAAAACTACCTGGTTTTCATAAATAGTTGGAAACCTCAGTAATCGGGCTTCATCCTGGGCATTCAGCGTGGAGCTAAATACAAATAAAATGGCAATCCAAAATATTCCTTTAATCTTCATAATTATTGTTTTTTTGTCTATTGTTCAAATGTATGATTTTCTATTGTTTTGTATTGCAAGAGCTTGGAATTTACAATGAAAAGCAGGGATGCTGGAAATGTCGGTCACAATATAAATCTATTTAGAAAAAATAAACCTGATTTATATCAATTTATTAAAGAGTTTTTATACTGAATGATCTGAAAAACAAATAAGTATAATCTGGATTAGTGATAAAAATCATGTTGATAAAAGGATATTAATTGATCTATGGATACTACTTTTGCAAAGATTATAAAAACAGTGTATTATGAAGACAACACATATTGAGCATATAGGCATTGCAGTAAAAGACCTGAAGACTGCAATAGCTTATTATGAATCAATTTTTGGTCTGCAATGTTATGCCATTGAGGAGGTTGCTGACCAAAAGGTTAGGACTGCATTTTTTAAAATTGGAGATACTAAGATAGAACTTTTGGAATCCACGGATGAAGAAGGTCCGATTGGTAAATTTATAGAAAAGAAAGGCGAAGGAATTCATCATTTAGCTTTTGCTGTAGAAAATATTGAAGAAGCCCTAAAGGAAACTGAGGAAAAAGGTATCCGTCTGATTGATGAGAAACCCAGATCAGGAGCGGAGGGTTTGGAAATAGGTTTTCTGCACCCAAAATCTACTTTTGGTGTTTTGACCGAACTTTGCGAAAACAAAAATAAATAATCTAATGTCAAGCCAGAAAAAAATAAGGCAGCTAATTGAGAAGCGCGAAGAAGCTAAGATTGGTGGAGGTTTAAAAAGAATTGAAAGTCAGCATGCCAAAGGTAAGTTTACTGCCAGAGAGAGAATCGAAATGCTTCTTGATGAAGGGAGTTTCGAAGAGTATGATATGTTTGTTACCCATCGCTCCACTGCAATGGGAATGGAAAAAAACAAAATTCTTTCTGATGGGGTTGTCACAGGACATGGAACCATAGATGGAAGGGTGGTATATCTTTTCTCACAGGATTTTACTGTTTTTGGAGGGTCCCTTTCGGAGACATATGCTGCCAAGATCTGTAAAGTTATGGATCAGGCTATTAAGGTAGGGGCACCAGTAATTGGGATCAACGATAGTGGTGGAGCGAGGATACAGGAGGGTGTGAATTCTTTGGCAGGTTATGCCGAGATTTTTCAGCGAAATATTATGGCTAGTGGGGTAGTGCCTCAGATTAGTGCAATATTTGGTCCTTGTGCAGGTGGTGCTGTTTACTCACCGGCTCTAACTGACTTGGTTATTATGAGTGAAAAGAACTCATACATGTTTGTTACAGGTCCTAAAGTAACCAAGGCGGTTACCGGAGAGAATATCACGGTAGAAAAATTAGGTGGGCCTGATGTACACGCGAAGAAATCAGGAGTTGCCCATTTTATTGCCAGGGATGAAGAAGAGGGTATACAATTAATTAGGAAATTAGTCTCTTACTTGCCTCAAAATAATCTGGAGGATCCTCCCACGATAAGTTCTCACGATCCTATTGAGCGGATGTCTGATGATTTGAATGAAATTATTCCTGAAAATCCCAATGAACCATACGACGTAAAGGATGTTATTTATCATATTGTTGATGGAGGTGAGTTTCTTGAGGTTCATAGGAATTATGCGATGAATATGGTTGTTGGATTTGCCCGGATGAACGGTATGTCTGTTGGTATTGTCGCCAATCAACCAAACTATATGGCTGGTGTTCTGGATATTGAGGCCTCCAAAAAGGCAGGTCGTTTTGTTCGTTTGTGTGATTGTTTCAATGTTCCTATCCTTACTTTGGTGGATGTACCAGGGTTTCTTCCCGGTAGCGCCCAGGAATATGGAGGGATAATTTCCATTGGAGCTAAGATCCTCTTTCCCAATGGTGAGCCAACAGTACCAAAGGTGACAATTACCTTAAGGAAATCTTATGGAGGTGCACACGATGTGATGAGCAGTAAGCAGTTACGTGGAGACATGAACTATGCGTGGCCAACGGCTGAGATTGCAGTGATGGGTGCAGCTGGGGCAATTGAAGTGCTCGAAAGCAAAGCTATAAGGGCCTTTGATAATGAGGATGAAAAACGAAAATTCATTAAGGAAAAGGAAGATGAATATAAGGACTTGTTTGCAAATCCTTATGAAGCTGCCAAGTATGGTTATATTGATGATGTGATTGAGCCAAGAAATACCAGATTTAGAGTTATCCGTGCCTTACAAACACTTGTGACAAAAAAGGATATTAATCCTCCCAAAAAGCACGGAAATATACCATTATAAATTTTTTAGATATGTTTTTAATACTCTTATTATCAGGATTAAGTAAATTTAGTTTCATTGTTGCATTCGTTGGTTACCTGGTCGTGT
>CAYXQX010000065.1:0-11902 GCA_964467485.1 uncultured Porphyromonadaceae bacterium
CTGATGGACAGGTCATTATCTCCAATAATACGAATTCACCTTTTCCTCTTTCTATCGAGCTGATGGTTTCGATGGCTTCACTGATATTACTTGTAGCTATCCAGCTTTGGGCTTTTTTATCTATGGTGAGCTCTGCCTTCTTCAAAGATTTTGGACCACGGAGGTTTTGTGTCTCGGATTTTTCTTCAGCTCTTCCCAAGTTGCTAAAGAGATTATGAAGAGCTTCCAGGTATCCTCCTGATACTGATGAGAGATGATTGGTATTGGGCAGTCCTTTTACCAGGCGGTCGGGTGAAGAAGGTTTGAGGCTTTCCATCTGAATACCAAACAAACGAAGGAGCTGCATCAATTCTCTGCTGGTAAGGACAAGGTCGACAAGGGGCTTGCCATTCTCCAAACGGTTCGATCTGTATATTTCATCTTTGGAGGCCAGGCAGGACGTTATATAGATAATTTTGCCGGATTCCTGTTTTTGAAAGAGTCTGGTAAAGGCCATTAGTGGGGTATTAACCGGCAACAAGTGCTTCATCCATTCCGGCCTGATCTGTTCAACATAATTTGTCCATGCCGCACATGAGCTAGTCATGTACCACGATGGGTTGTTGGATTTCAAAATATCGGTCCACACTTCTGCTGTTTGCACCAGGCTTATATCGGCTGCTTCAGCACCCGAAAATACTTTTTGGAAGCCTATGGTCTTAAGGGCAGTATTTAGCAAACCTGAGGTATCTTTTGCCTGTCGCAGTCCCAGCGAATCTGAAATAGCCGGCCCCACTGCAGGGTCAAGCAATACGGAAACGGAAAAATCAGGATTTTGCAATATCGAAAGCAACTTTTCAACTTCATTTTGTTCCTGTAGAGCACCGGTAGGACAAACTTGTATACATTGGCCACAGGAGATGCATGAACTGTTTTCCAGTCCTTCCCCTCTAACTGTCCCAACTTCCATGTTTGAACCCCGGTTAACGAACCCCAGAGCAGACACTAACAGGCTGTCGCATATCCTGATACATCTACCACACAGAATGCATTTACCGGAATGATGACTCAGCGCATGGCTGGTATTATCAATAGTTCTAGGAATATCCCTTGTCCTGATCTTTCTGTCGTTGACACTTAACTCAACCGCCAGTGATTGAAGTTCGCAGTTAGTGCTTCTCAAACAAAACATGCAATCATCAGGATGACTGGATAATAGTAATTCTACAATGGTTTTTCTGGCCCTGATCACCCGTGCAGAGTGTGTTTTCACTACTATTCCATCCACCACCGGGAAAGTGCAGGATGGGACCAGATCGTCATAGCCCTCAATTTCCACAACACACAGTCGGCATGCCCCGGTTGGGGCAAAGCCATCCAGGCTGCACAGGGTAGGCACCCTGATACCATTTTCCTTACAGATATCCAGTAGAAAATCTCCTTTCTTAGCTCTTAGCTCCCTGCCGTTTACTGTTATCTGGATATTCATTTCACCTGGTTTCTATTGCATTAAACTTGCACACTTCCTGACAAATACCGCAACCCGTACATTTTTCTTCAACGATTACATGTACCTGGCGTGGTGATCCAACTATCGCCATCTCCGGGCATTTATTCAGACAAAGGAAGCATCCCGTACATTGGTCGGCTTTGATGTAAAAGGTTCGAAGGTCTCTACATATACCCGATTCACAAACCCTGTCGTTTAAGTGTCTGTCCCACTCATTCTGGTATTTTTCCATTGAGGAGATGAGTGGCCCCGGTGCATTTTTTCCCAATCCACAAAGAGAGGTTTCTGCAATTACTTTTGCAAGGTCCTTCAGCTGTTCTATCCCATGTTCTCTGTCAAAAATATCCTGATCGTCCGCACCTGATTCGGGATGGGTAATAAGATTAATTATATCGGCCATTCTTTTTGTGCCTTCTCTGCAAGGGATGCACTTACCACAGCTTTCCTGCCGGATAAATGTCATCAGGTACTCGGTCATCTCAACAACACAATTGGAGCTGTCGAGTAAAACCATACTGCCCGATCCCATCACCAGTTTTTTGGACTTTAACTCATCAAAATCCAGACGTGCACTGAACTCATCAGGATGAACAAAAAGACCTGATGGTCCTCCCATTAACAGGGCTTTGGCCGGTTTTCTGTTTAAAGGCTGTCCACCAATTTCATTTACTATTGTATCCAGACTGATTCCCATGGGCACTTCCACAACTCCGAGCTTGGCAAACCGACCCGACAGGCTCAGGAGTTTTGTGCCTCTGCTTGTTTCCGTACCTGCCGAATTATACCATTCATTGCCATTGTTGATTATCAGGGGTACTTGCACGATAGTCTCAACGTTGTGAACGACAGTAGGTTGGCCGCGAAATCCGTTTTCTGAAGGATAGGGTGGCTTAGGTTTAGGCATTCCCCTTTTGCCTTCGATGCTTGCTATCAATGCCGTTTCTTCTCCACAAACAAAAGCTCCAGGTCCTTTCCTGATTTCAATATCCAGACTAAAACCACTGTCGAGGATATCCCGACCGAGCAATCCGGCTTCTTTGATCTGCCTGAGGGCACTTTCCAATCTGGCAACAGTCTCTACATACCGGTTGCGGGTGTAAATAATTGCCTTCGAACAGCCAATTATGTAGGAAGAAATCATAATCCCCTCCAGAACCAGGTGAGGGTTTCCCTCAAGTAATACCCGGTGCATGAACCCACCCGGGTCACTCTCATCGGCATTACAGATCAGATAAATATCCTTGCCCAGGCTGTTGATGGCCGTTTCCCATTTCCTGCTTAGCAAATACCCCGAACCCGATCTTCCCCTTACTTCGGATCTTGATATTGTGACTAGTAATTCTTCCGGTGTATTATTTCTCAGGCTGGTGATGTACCCTTTATACCCTCCCCAAAGCATATAATCTTCCAGAGAATCAGGATTTAAAATTCCATGGAGGGCTAAAACCCTTCTTTCCTGATGAAAAAAGAAGGGATGGTCGTTCAGGTAAGGATAGCCCTCCCAGGGATTGTTAGAATTGCTATCATCTTTTGGCCATTGTCCTATAAGAAGGTCCCTGGGTATTTGAAGGCTGAAAACAGCTTCCAAAAAGTTCTCAACCTGGTAATCGTAAACTGGTCCGAAGAATAACAATGGGCGCCCTGGCATTTTGATGCCAATAATAGGATTGAGGCTAAAAGCGCCCATGCTCCCGGTCTTAATAATATCAGCATCAATTTTACTTTCTTTGAGCCAAGAGAGAAGTGCTTCTTCAGTCTGCAGAATGCCGGATGCAATGGATGATCCGGAGTGATCGAGGTAAATCAGGGGTTTAGAAGAATCTTTTTCCTTCGTGCTTTCCTTCCCGTTCAGGATGTTCTGAATTATATTCCTGATTTTATCAGACATCTTCTCCGTTTTGAATTTTTTCAATGAATTGAGCTATTCCCGAGCGGTGCAGCTTGCCGTATATCTTACCGTTTATAATTATAGCAGGTGCGATATGACAAAGTCCTAAACAAGGAACAATCTCCAGACTAAAAGTCCCATCCTCTGTTATTTCTCCATTCCTGATATTGAGAAGCCTTTTAAATTCCGACAGTATTCCGGCACTATCCTCCAGATGGCAACCAACTCCGTTGCAACACAAAATATGGTATTTCCCCCTGGCTTTTATGGTGAACTGGTTGTAAAAGGTAGCGACACTGTATACTTTGGAGGACGGAATTTTCAAGTGCCTGGCAACATCACTTATCACATTACCGGGAAGGTAACCGTATTGCTTTTGCACATCCTGAAGTATTGGTATTAGTGCTTCGCGATGGCCAACCGGGTAGGCTGATAAGATGGATGATAATGTTTTTTCCACAAATTTGTTACTTTTGTAACAGTGTTAAAAATATAACACACAATATTACAATAATTTGTTTTGACAGGCAATGTTTTTAACTAGTAAAGCATTGTAATTTTTAACTTTGTATTGATTTTAAATATAGTCCGGGATGAAGAGGCTGGAAGTAAGTATTTGTTTAGGGAGTTCTTGTTTTGCGAGGGGAAATCAGCATACTGTTCATCTGATAAAGAGATTTCTGGATAGATATCAATTAAGCCAACAGGTATATTTTAAGGGTGGTCATTGCTTTGGGAAATGCAAGGAAGGGCCTGTAATAAAAGTTGGTGAGAATTATATCTATGGCTATGAAGAGCATAATGTTATAGCTTTACTGGAAACGGAGTTAAAAGCCCAAAATATTAAATTCTGATAGGATGAGCGACAGACCATTGATAAGCGTTGAGCCTGATAAGTGCACACTTTGTTATGCATGCATCAGGGAATGTCCGATGAATGCAATAGAGGCTCCTCCTCATCAGCAGTATGTAGAGATTATCCCTGATCGTTGTACTGGATGTGGCAGCTGCTATAAGGTTTGTCCTACCAGGGCGATTGATTACCGCTCAGATCTTGTTGAAATTAAGAAAGACCTCGCCTCGGGGCATTCGGTTGCTGCGGTAGTTGATCCTGCAATAGCTGCCGAGTTTTTTGATATTACGGATTACAGGAGTTTTGTAGCGGAGATAAGGGCGCTGGGGTTCAGTTATGTAAATGATGCTTCTTTTGGCGCAGATATTCTTGCCCACCGGAATGCTGAAATACTGAAGGATTTCAAGGGCAAGTACCTGATTACATCAAAATGTCCGGCTGTTAACCAATATATAACTAAGCTACACCCGCATTTATGTGACAATCTGGTGCCTTTGGTAACTCCCTTACATGCCACAGCGGCAATATGCAGGAAGAAATATTCAGATGTGAAAATTGCCTTCATAACTTCTTGTCTGGCAATAAAAGCTATAGATAATGATCTGCCTGAGAATTGCAGGGCTGATTATGTGATGACCTTTGCAGAGTTGAGGGGTCTTTTCGAAGAAAGACAATTATCGGAAAATACTGTAGAGTATTCCGATTTTGATCCCCCTTTTGGAAGGAACGGCGGACTGTTTCCTGTTCAGGATGGTTTTATGCAGTCGGTAGGGGAGGTGGAGGATCTTTTGAATTCGAATTTTATCAGTACCAGCGGCCATAGAAATATGATCGATATCGTTACTGAGTTTTCGGATGGCAAGTCAATCAAAAAACATCTGGATTTATTTTATTGCGAAGGATGTATTATGGGTCCGGGAATGTCATCCCAGGAAAGCAGGTATAAGAGAAGAACTCTTGTCACTGATTATGTATCAAAAAGGCTGGATAGTCTGGATACCAATGTATGGAAGAAGGACTTTGAAGAATATTCCAAGATCGACCTCACAAGAACATTCAAGCCTGATGATCACAGGCTTGCTGCTCCTGATGAAAAGGTTGTGATGGAGATTCTGAAATCGATTGGGAAGAGTATAACAGAAGACCACGACAGGGGCTGTGGCTCATGTGGATATAAAAGCTGCAGGGATTTTGCCGTGGCTGTGGCCCAGGGCCTTGCTAAGGTGGATATGTGTAACTCTTTTGGGAGTAAGAACAGGCAGCAGTATATAAATTCCTTACAGCAGACTAACGAAAAGCTGGCTAAAACTAAGGTTGCTCTTGAAGATTCGGAGCGCAAGGCCAGGGAGGAAAAGGAAGTTGTTAAAACCCTCTATGAGACTATCACCTCTGTTATGCACAGGATTCCATCAGCTGTATTAATGGTTGATAAGGAACTAAAAGTAGTTGAGGCAAACCAGGTGCTTATCGATCTCCTCGGTGATGATGCACGGTCAATTCATGAAATTATACCCGGCTTGAAAGGGGCTGATGTAAAGAGCCTTCTTCCGCAGAATATCCATCAGTATTTCAGTTTTGTGGCTGAGAGTAATGAAGAGCTTATCAATAAGGATGTTAAGATTGAGGATCAGATTCTGAATATCTCTGTTTTCCCGGTACATAAAGGAAGGATTATTGCCGCTATTATCCGTGATATGTCATCGCCATCTGTACAGAAGGAAGAGACTGTTAAGAGGATAGTTGAGGCTATTGATAAGAACCTCGAAATGGTTCAGAAAATTGGCTTCCTACTGGGTGAAGGAGCTGCAGATACTGAAAGGATGTTGAACTCAATTATTCAGTCTTTTGAATCAGGAAAAAAGGATAAATGAGAAGGCAGGTTTCACATATAGAGATTGAAAACAGTCAGGTCAACCATATCGGTGAAAGGATTTGTGGGGATGTGTTCCTGACGGAAAGAATAAAGGAGGAGAACCGAACAATAATTGTTCTTGCAGATGGTATGGGGCACGGGGTTAAGGCCAACATGCTGGCTACCCTCACCGCAACCATGGCTTTGAAGTTTGCCCGCGAGCATAAAGATGCCTCTACAATTGCCCAAATAATCATGAAAACCCTTCCTGTCTGTTCGGAGAGGAAGATGAATTATTCCACCTTTACTGTGGTGGATATTTACCACGACAGGGAGGTGCATATACTGGAGTTTGATAACCCGGCTGCCATTATTCTCAGAGGAACACAGGTGTTTAAACCTCAGTGGAATTGTATTGTTCTTCCTGATACTGTAAATGCCCAGAAAGAAGTGCTGACCTGCCGTTTTGAGCAAAAAAAGGAAGACAGGATTATAATTTGTTCGGATGGTGTTGTTCAATCGGGTTTGGGTTCTCCACAATATCCTTTTGGCTGGGGGCGCGAGAAGCTGCTAAGCTTAACTCAGGAGCTGGTAAATCGTGATCCTCGTATATCGGCATCAAAAATTGCTGAAAGAGTGATAAGTACTACTGTTCAGAATGATGCATATCATTCTAAGGACGATGCTTCCTGCACATCAATCTACTTTCGCGAACCAAGGAAAACCCTGATATGTACCGGCCCTCCCTATGAGGAAAAAAAGGATTGTGAACTGTCTGATAAGGTTGACCGGTTCAAGGGTAAGATTATTATTTGCGGGGCTACAACGGCTGATATTGTTAGCCGCGAGTTACGTCGGGAAATAGAGGACAGCCTCGAGTTTCACGATAATGAATTGCCCCCTATTAGTTACATGGAAGGGATCGACCTGGTTACCGAGGGGATACTCACACTGGGCAAGGTTTCCCGTATTCTGGGAAAATATAACAAGAATACCAGCCTGGGTTATGGCCCTGCCGATCAGATTATCAAGATCCTGCTACAGTCTGATATTGTTGAGTTTGTGGTAGGTACAAGAATAAATACTGCCCACCAGGATCCCAGTTTACCGGTTGAACTGGAAATCAGGAGAACAGTAGTAAAAAAAATATCAGAATTACTGGAAAGGAAGTTCCTTAAAGAAGTTCAGCGCTCCTATATTTAATTCTCGTTATATTCCTTGATTATCTCTTCAACTCCATCAGGAGAAACACGCCCATAAGTTTTATCCCCTACAGTTACAACCGGTGCTAAACCACAGGCTCCAACACAGCGAAGGCAGTTTAATGAGAATTTTCCATCAGGAGTAGTTTCACCCACTTCTATTTCCAGCTTAGACTTGAATTCATCAAGAACTTTCTCAGCACCTCTCACATAACAGGCTGTACCCATGCATATTGAAATGGGATGCTTGCCTTTTGGTTTCATGGTGAAGAATGAATAGAAAGTAACAACGCCGTATACTTTGGCAACTGAAACATTCATTTCAGGGGCGATAACTTCCTGTACTTCTGCAGGAAGGTATCCAAAAGTACCCTGGGTTTTGTGGAGGACATTGATCAATTCCTTGGGCTCGTTACCGAACTCTTTACAAATCGTTTTGATCTTGTCAATATCTGATTGCTTTAGCTCAATTTTTATGCTTGACATAATATCCTACTTTAGTCTTTTTTAATAACCACCTGGGGTTTACTCTTATCAAAATATTTGGTGTGCAGAAGCTTATGTGCTTTAGGGCTCATTGGTTCATCGAGAAACTCTTTGTAAAGTTTCTTTATAAAGGGATTCTCATGTGATTTCCTGATAACCTTGCTGGCATCTTCGGCATAGATAGCTTTCTGTCTGGCTTTGAGGATGGACTCATCTCCGTGGTGCTGTGGCTGACCGCCTCCTCCAATACATCCGCCCGGACAAGCCATAATCTCGATAGCATGGAATTTGCTTTCACCTTTTTGTATCGATTCGAGGAGCTTTCTGGCATTGCCTAAACCATGAGCAATACCGATGTTGATATCCAGTCCGTCGAAGTCGATGGTAGCCTTTCGGATACCTTCCATTCCGCGAAGTTCCTCAAAATCTACTTTTTCCAATTTCTTGTCTGTTTGAAGCTCATAGGCTGTTCGGGTTGCTGCTTCTATTACACCTCCGGTTGTACCAAAAATTACGGCAGCTCCGCTTGATTCGCCCAATGGGTTATCAAATTCTTCATCTTCCAGTGAATTGAAATCTATATTAGCCTGTTTGATGAGAGCAGCCAGTTCACGGGTTGTGAGTGAATAGTCAACATCAGGATTTCCATCAGTTGAAAACTCTTCTCTCTGGCACTCATATTTTTTAGCCAAACAAGGCATAATGGATACAACCTGCATTTCTTCTCTTTTTACCCCGATATTCTCAGCGAAATAGGTTTTGGCTATTGCACCGAACATCTGTTGAGGAGATCTTGCTGTTGAAGGGATATCTCTCATATCCGGGAAGTTGTGCTCAAAGAAGTTTACCCATGCCGGACAGCAGGAAGTTAGTATAGGTAATTTAACTGATTTGTCGCCTGCGAGGTGTTTCGAGAGACGGTTAAGAAGTTCTGCTCCCTCTTCCATAATGGTAAGGTCGGCAGCAAAATCAGTATCAAAAACATAATCGAATCCAAGCAGTCGGAGTGCAGCAACCATTTTTCCGGTTACCAGTGTGCCAGGCTCCAGGCCAAACTCTTCTCCCAGGGCTGCTCTAACGGCCGGTGCTGTTTGAACAACAACTGTTTTTTTAGGATCAGCCAAAGCCCTGATAACAGTATTTGAGTGATTAACCTCTGTGAGGGCTGCGGTTGGGCAAACTGCCACACATTGTCCGCAGTAGGTGCAAGGAGATTTTTCCAGATCCTGTTCAAAAGCAGGTGCAACAACCGACATAAACCCGCGGTTAATTGCTGATAAAGCTCCAACAGTCTGGAATTCATTACACATCATTTCGCATCTGCGGCATAGGATACACTTATCCATGTCGCGGATGATTGATGGGCTAAGGTCTTCTTTGTAGTGTGATTGCTCACCCTTATAATGGATCTCTCTGATTCCAAGGTCCTGGGCCATTGTTTGCAGATCGCAGGTGCCGTTTTTAGGACACACAAGGCAGTCGGATGGGTGATCGGAGAGGATCAGTTCCATTACCGTTTTCCTGGCATTTAGGACTCTTATTGAATTTGTTGTTATCACCATTCCCTCTGTACAGTTTGTTGCACATGAAGGGGCCAGGTTGCTACGGCCTTCTACTTCCACAACACAAATTCTGCATCCGCCCGGCTTATTCTCAATTCCAAGACCAGGAAGGTTAAGATAGCACAGGGTTGGGATAGTGATGCCAACTTCCTTAGCAGCGTGGAGGATGGTTGTACCCGGCTCTACTGAGACAGGCTTTTTATCTATAATTACATTTATTTTGCTCATTATCAATAAGTTTAGGCCACCTCGATGGCGTTGAACTTGCATTTCTCCTCACAGGCTCCGCACTTAATGCAGATCGACTGATCGATAGAGTGAATTTCTTTTTTCTCTCCAATAACAGCTCCAACCGGACAAACTCTTGCGCAGGCTGTACAGCCCACACAGTTCTCAGCAATAACACTGTAACTCATCAGGTCTTTGCATTGTCCCGATGGGCATTTATGATCGATAACATGAGCTAAATACTCATCACGGAAATTTTCTATTGTTGAAAGGATTGGGTTGGGAGATGTTTGTCCCAGTCCGCATAATGATGTTTCCTTAACCACATTGCAAAGGTTGATGAGTCTGTCGATATCTTCAGGTTTACCTTTTCCTTTGGTGATATTGTCCAGTATTTCATACAGACGCTTATTCCCGATACGGCAGGGCGTACATTTTCCGCAAGACTCCTCAACTGTAAAACCGAGATAGAATTTTGCAACTGCAACCATGCAGTCGTCTTCATCCATCACGATCATACCACCCGATCCCATCATTGATCCACATGCAATAAGGTTGTCATAATCTATAGGTATATCCAGATGTTTTTCAGTAAGGCATCCTCCTGATGGGCCTCCTGTTTGTACTGACTTGAACTTTTTACCATTCTCAATACCACCGCCAATATCAAATATCACTTCCCTTAGGGTAGTTCCCATTGGCACTTCCACTAAGCCTACGTTATTGATCTTTCCGGCCAAAGCAAAAACCTTTGTTCCTTTTGATTTTTCTGTTCCGATAGAGGAGTACCACTCAGCTCCCTTGTTGATTATTACCGGGATATTGGCATAGGTTTCAACATTGTTTACGTTAGTTGGTTTTCCAAGATATCCTGATTCTGCGGGGAATGGAGGCTTGAATGTTGGTTCACCACGTTCACCTTCCATGGAGTGGATGAGTGCAGTTTCTTCACCACAAACGAAAGCACCGGCACCGTATCTCAGCTCCAGGTCAAAATCAAAACCACTTCCGAGGATATTCTCCCCAAGGAAACCATAATCGCGTGCCTGACTAATTGCAATTTTCAAGCGTTCGATGCCCAGCGGGTATTCGGCCCTTATATATATTAAGCCTTTGGTAGCTCCAATACACCAGCCATTGATTATCATTGCCTCCAGAACAGTGTGTGGGTCGCCTTCCAGAATCGATCTGTCCATGAATGCTCCGGGGTCCCCCTCATCGGCATTACAAACAACATATTTCTGGTCGGCCTCGTTGCCAGCAGCAAACTGCCATTTTAAACCCGTTGGGAAACCTCCGCCACCACGGCCTCTCAGCCCTGATGCTTTGATCTCATCAATTACCTCTTCAGGTTTTTTTGTATTGATCACAGATGCCAGTGCCATGTAGGCGTCTGCACGTATGGCATCTTCTATTGACTCGGGGTTTACAAATCCGCAATTCCGGAGTGCTATCCTTAATTGTATTTTCTTCTTACTCATGGAAGGTCGTAGTTTACAGGTATAATGCCTTCGGGCATCTCATTATTACGAATGTAAGATTCAATAATATCATCGGCCTTTTTCAGGTCGACATATCCAAATACCACCGGTTCCCTGTTGGGAACCGTCACTTCGATTGTTGGTTCGGCGTAGCAGTAACCCATACATCCCACTGGGATAATTTCGGCTCCGATATTCCTTTTTTTGAGTTCGGTTTGGAAAAATCGCTCAATCTCTTTGGCTCCTGATGCAATTCCGCATGTTGCCATTGACACTCTGATTTTCACCTGACCGCTTTCCAGGTCTTTTGCTGACCCTCTGTCTTTCAGGCTATTCCTGAGCTGACTAAGATCTTCCGGGCTTTTAATTTTGTTGCTCATGTTATTGAAATAACAATGTTATAAAATTCACAGCAAGAGTACAACAATTGTTGGGATGGTAAAATGATTTTACACCATGTTTCAATGATTGTAGGGACACATAATTGCGTCCTCATACGGCGATTGGTGAATTTCCATTAACGGACGCAATTATGCGTCCCTACATACGGCGATTGGTGAATTTCCATTAACGGACGCAATTATGCGTCCCTACCAAAATGAAAATTTAATTTCCCGTTACGTTGAAATAAACCGTGTCGGCATTGAGAGCGGTGAAAATACCCATGGCATTTTCAATATTTCCGGGAGGTTCGGTGATGGAATTAGAGGATAGTTCCGTATTGTCGAAAAGATCAGCGAATTCAGGATTGACATGAAATACAATGACACGGTGTGCTCCAAAATATCTGACATTACGCATTGAGATACGGAAGGCATCAGACTTAGAAGGAAAGGCAAAGCTCATCTTTGGGGCATCCTC
>CAYXQX010000066.1:0-11853 GCA_964467485.1 uncultured Porphyromonadaceae bacterium
AGGCTGATGTTGTCTACGGCAAAAGAACAGGTAAAAGAAATTTAAAAGGCAGGGCATTATTGTCGCACTGGTTCCATAAAGGGTTTAAAAATGTATCCGGACTGGAGGGCATTGAAAATGTTGGGAACTTTTCCATGATGAACAGGACTGCTCTAAATGCCATGTTGTCTTTTTCTGAAAAAACACGATATCTCCCCGGTATCCGAAGGTTCATAGGCTACAGACAGGAATTTGTGGAATATCAAAGGGAAGAGAGGAATATTGGTCAGTCAAAAATGAAACTGAGCCAGCTTATATCTTTGAGCTCCGATGCCATTTTCTCATTTTCCAAACTCCCAATCAAGATATGTCTGTATCTGGGTGTTATCGGTGTTATTGTGTTTTTCCTGGCCGGGGTATATACTCTAATTGCTAAAATTGCAGGATTCGCCATTCTTGGTTGGTCCTCCACCCTTCTATCGATCTATTTCCTTGGGTCAATTCAGCTAACCTTTCTTGGTGTACTGGGAGAATATATCTATCGCATACATAAAGAAAGTCAGAACCGCCCACTGTACCTGGTTAAAGATTTTTACTCATAATCATCATGAAGCTCCCCTTCCCGATACCCCAATGGCTATCTTTCAGGAAGATGTTTCTTATACTTTCGTCTTCCTTATTTATTCTTCTGCCATTACTGAGTATCGATGCGGGAATATCCGGCGACGAACCTGTTCACTATCAACATGCTGAATACGTTTTCAATTATTTCAAAACCGATGGTGCAGACCAGTCAGCCATAAATACCCCCAAAACCAACCTGAAATATTACGGTCAGGGTATTGACAACCTCAGCTTCTACATTAACCATCTTCTTAACAGTAAAAACCCCTACCTAACCCGCCATGTCCTTAACGCACTGCTGGGTGCCCTTCTGATATTATTCTCCGGATTAATTGCCGTTCAACTCTCGGGCTACCGTGCCGGAATACTCGCCATGATATTCCTGCTCTTATCTCCCAGGATTTTAGGGCACAGCTATAACAACCTCAAGGACATACCATTTGCCCTGGGCTATATAATGGCCATTTATGGCTTGATCGTTGTCATCAGAAAGTACCCTCTCATCAAACCCGGACCATGGATATGGATGTGTTTAGGTTTAGCCATCGCCTTTGGAACACGGGCCGGGGGCTTAATATTAATCCCGATATTCTTTCTCTTCATCTTCCTCAGATGGATCCTGTCACAAGCCATAAAGGATCTCACTACCTGGCCTGTTTGGAAAAACGGACTTGCCTTTTTCCTGCTTACCGTTCTGGCCTGCCTGGCCGGCTGTTTACTGGCCATTATTGCCTGGCCCTACGCCCGGGAAGCCCCCATCAGGCATTCCCTCGAATCACTGCAGGTAATGACACATTACTCAATAAGCATCCGTCAACTATTCGAAGGACAATGGTTATGGTCGGAGAATCTTCCCGCCTATTACCCTATTAAATACATACTTATTACCACCCCCCTGCTAATAATTGCCGGATTAGTATTGCAATTTTTAATCTGGAAAAAATCAAAATATTTTATCCTGATTTTATTGAACTTCGCTTTCCTTTTCCCCCTTTTCTGGATAATGATAAAAGCCTCCAATCTCTATGGCGGATGGCGCCACCTCCTGTTCGTTTATCCCGCCATTGTGATTATCTCGGCCTGTTCCTGGGATGCCCTTCTTAAAATACAAAAAAGAGTTCTATTCAAAAGCTTAACAATCATCCTACTTATCGTCGGTTTGGGCGGACCACTTATTCATACTATAAAATATCACCCGGTAGAATATGTCTATTTTAATAAGCTGGCCGGAGGCGTAAACGCTGCGTTCAGCAAATATGAAACAGACTACTATTACCACTCTCTGGGACCCGCAACACGCTGGCTCCGTGAGTATATTGATGACAATACATCAGGAGAGAATACATCAGGAAAGAAGGTTATAATTGCTTCAAATTTTCCTGTCGACCCATACTTTGCTAATGATGAAAATATCTCATCGGTGTACACCCATTTCTTTGCACGGGCCAGACATGATTGGGACTATGGTATTTTTGTCAACACCTTTATGGGCCCCGACTATCTGGAATCGGAAAACTGGCCCCCTCAAAACAGTCTGTTCACAGTGGCGATCGATGGTAGAATTATCTGTGCAGTGGTTAAAAGACCTTCAAAGCTCGACCTATACGGTATCAAATCTTATAGGAAAAGTGATTTTCTCACCTCGATTTATCAACTGAGAGGTGCCCTGACTGAAGATCCAAAAAACGAGTATGCCCAACTATACCTTGGGTGGGCTTACAGGCAATTACAAGATTTTGAAACATCCGATTCTATTACCCGCAAACTCATACAACAACAGCCAATGAACGATATGGCAAAAGATCTTGTCGGAAGGAACTATATCTCGCTTGGTAAATATAAATCTGCCTTAGAAACCTTCGATGCAGTTATTGACCAAAACTACAAGTATCTACCTGCTTATGAGCAGTCTGCCATAGCTGCCGACAGTCTTGGCGATTACAAAAAAGCGGCCTCCCTGATGGAGCGCGGCTATCAGCTTGGGTTGAGAAGCAGGGACAATATTGAACACCTGATCTATTACCTGGAGAAAGCACAATATCACACAAAAACGCAAACATTCAGAACAATTCTAAATAAAAAATGAAGTAAATTTGTACCGTGATAAAATAATCAAAACTCCTAATATTTATGGGTTTTATGGGTTTGTTTTCAAGGGTTGGAAAAAGTGTTAAAAAGTGTTGGGCCTTCGCAGGTACGCATTTTCGCTTCATCTTTTTTGTTGGATTAATTACAGGAATAGTTCTTATCCTGTTCACTTATCGGTTTATGGAGTATACCTCCACCGATAGTTCGTGCGAAGCCTGCCATGTCCATCCGCACTCCACCACATCATGGAAATTGTCTGTTCATTACGGTAACACTTCCGGAGTAATTGTGCATTGTGTCGACTGTCACCTCCCACCTGAAGGGGTAAGGCATTATTCCGAAAAAGCCAGAACAGGCTTAAAAGATATTTGGGGCTTTGTTTTCAAAGACAAGGAGAAACTCGATTGGGAAGCTAAATCCACTCTGGCGCACGCAAAGAAGTTCACCTATAATGAGGCTTGTTCTCATTGCCACCAGAACTTATTCCAACTCGATCTGAACCAGCTGGGGGTTAATGCCCATCTTGATTATGTGAATAACCCCGAAGGAAAATATTGTATCCAGTGTCATCTGGATGTAGGACACTACGATCCCAATGCCATTCATGATCATGCCACAGATTTTGCCCTTTCTGATGACGGCGACAAAGAGGTGTATACCGAAGTGGCAGTGGTAGAGACATTTGAATCATTCACCGAGTTCATACCCAAATCATCTGTCTCCTTTGATATGGTAGCTATTCCGGAAGGGATATACACCATAGGAAGTCCCAAAAAGGAAAAATTCAGAGATGAGGACGAAGGACCCCAGCGTAGAATTAAGGTTAACAATTTCTTCATGGGAAAAATTGAGGTTAGCTGGGAAGAGTACATGGCTTTTTTCTCCCAAACAAGTGCTGAGGGCAAATCAGAAACATCCAGCTCGGGCAATGGTGATCTTGATGGAATTACGGGTGCTACTCCTCCCTGGGGAGCACCGGACCAGGGTTGGGGCAAAGAAACCCGACCGGCAATTACCATGACTCATCACGCCGCAGTGGTGTACTGCCAGTGGCTGTCGAGCATTACCGGCAAGAAATACCGCTTACCAACCGAAGCTGAGTGGGAGTACGCCGCCAGAGGAGGTACCGAAACAGCTTACTTCTTCGAAGGGAGTCCGAAAGACTATACTAAGCAGGGATTTTTCAATAAGTTGTTTGGCGCCGATACATCTACCATAGCAAGCTATGTGACGTATATAGGTAATAGCCCAAACAAAACACAAGAGCCTTCGGCCGTTAAGGAAAATCCATACGGATTGCTCAATATGTTGGGCAACGTAGCGGAATTTTGTTCCGACTGGTACAGTCAGGATGCTTATAATAGCTATCCTACAGGCAACAAAGTGGCAGTCAATCCCAAAGGTCCAACAAAAGGTGAAGAACATGTTATCCGGGGTGGAGCTTACTGGAGCGACGCCAAGGATGTGCGTAGTGCAGCCAGGGAGCATACGGAACACGATACATGGCTGGTTACCGACCCACAGATACCAAAAAGTATGTGGTGGTACTCCGATAGTCGTCATGTGGGGTTCAGGGTAGTATGTGAATGGAATGGTAAATAAGCCATTAAAGAAATTTGAATTAAAGAATTATCTGATATCATGGAAAATAAAAAAGCAGTCAGCAGGAGAAGCTTCCTTGGAACAGCAGGGGCAGCAGGTGTTGTAGGAAGCATGGGTTTAAGTACGCTTATTGCTTCTTGTGGTAAAGAAAAAAACGGCAAGAATATACAGTCAAGCGACAAGTTAGATCAGGCGCCCGATGGTGAGTTACTCAAGGCCGGTCTGGTAGGATGCGGCAACCGTGGAACAGGTGCTGCTTTCGATTTCCTCAATGCAGGGCCTAACCTGCAGATCGTTGCTCTGGCTGATGTTTTCGACGACCAGGTACAGCTTTGTCGAGGCAAGCTGAAAAAAAACAAGAACGTCGATATAGCTGATAACATGTGCTTTACCGGCTTCGACGCCTATAAAAAGCTTATCGACTCAGGAGTAGATATTGTTCTTCTGGCCACTCCTCCTCATTTCAGACCGGAGCATCTCGAGGCCTGTGTGCAGGCCAAGAAGCATGTCTTCATGGAGAAGCCTGCCGCCGTTGATCCTGTGGGTATCAGGTCGGTTATTGGATCTGCAAAAAAAGCCGAGGCGATAGGAATAAGCATCGTTGGTGGTACACAAAGACGACACCAGCGCGATTATCTGGCGACTTACAATCAAGTACAGAATGGTGCTATCGGAGATATTGTAGCTGCCAACGCTTACTGGCTGCAGAACCACGTATGGTACAGGACCCGTAAGGAGGGTTGGTCGGACATGGAGTATATGATGCGTAACTGGAACAACTTCAGATGGCTGTGTGGCGATCACTTCCTCGACACCCACGTCCATAATATCGATGTCATCAATTGGTTTTCCGGCGGTCAGCCCATCTCCGCTATTGGAGGGGGAGCTCGTCACCGTCGACTTACAGGCGACCAGTGGGACTTTTTCAGTGTCGACTTCTACTATGGCAACGGCGTTCACTCTCACTCTATGTCGAGACAAATTGACAACTGTGCTAATGCCACAACGGAGCACCTCAGAGGAACCGAAGGATACTCAAACTGTCAGAACACAATTTTCAATCCTGATGGAAGCATCAAGTGGAAATATGAATATCCCAAAGATGCTAACGGCAATGAAACCACCACGGTAAAAGTTTCGGCCTATGTTCAGGAGCATATCGACCTGGTTACAGCTATCCGCACCAACCAGCCTATCGTTGAAGCCGAGAACCTGGCCTTGTCCACTCTAACTGCCATTATGGGCAGGGAAGCAGCCTACACCGGCAAGATGTTCACCTGGGAACAAATCAATAAGTCGAGCATGCGCATGGGACCCACCGAATATGCTATGGGACCTGTTGACATGGAGATCAAGGTACCGATACCTGGTACGGCACATGGGCAGCGGTAGTGGACTTGTGCGTTTCACCTTTCCCCCCGGCCCCCTTTCCTTAAAAGGTAAAGGGGGAGAGTTTTTTCTTTAACTTCTTCGGCCGGCAAACATTGCTACGAAATATAGCAATGAGGCCAGGGATGATAGTGCAGCTACAACGTAGGTATAAGCGGCCCATTTGAGGGCGTCTTTGGCCTGTGGATGATTATCTCGATTTGTTATGCCGGAATTGCTTAGCCATGCCAAAGCCCTCTTGCTGGCATCGATCTCAACCGGCGGGGTAATAAACGAGAAAAAGGTAAACACTGCATAACAGGCAATGATAACCAGCAAAGCTGATTGCATACTAAAAAGCCCCTGTACAGCAAACACACCCAGGAACATAGCAATAAATATCGCATTCAGCACCTTGGAAGTCACGTTTTGAAGAGGCACCAGTGTTGACCTAAGCTTCAATGGAGCATACTGTTTTGCATGTTGTATAGCATGACCGCACTCATGGGCAGCCACAGCTGCAGCCGACACACTTCTGCCATTATATACATCAGGGCTAAGGTTTACTGTTTTCTTCACGGGGTTATAGTGATCAGAAAGAGAGCCCTTAACAGAGATCACGCTCACATCATAAATACCATTATCACGCAGCATCCTTTCAGCTATCTCCCTCACGCTAATATTCTGTCCGATAGCCACTTTAGAGTACTTGGCAAACTTCCTTTTAAGCACTCCGCCCACGATCATGCTAGCAAGCATGAACACACCAAAAATTACATAATAACCTATCATAATGTTGTTATTTCTAAAACTACAACAAAACTAATGCCCTAATAGTTTTCAGACAAAATGTCCTGGAAAAAGTCAGATTTTTCAATATATGAGCTATACCAATTCGAAGTGATAGTTAGTTTTTCAATCAGATAGTCTGACAATGAATCCATAATTAGATACTTGGTGTTTTTTATCAATGAGCATTTACTGTAGAAGTTCAAATTTATTAATTGTCTTAGTCCATACAGCCTATTGAATCATGGTAAATTATATCTGACCGTGGAGCAAACAATTTTTTTCCTGTGTTTGATGATATTTCAGTAATCCCCAAACTTTCATATACTCCGATATTTGATTTGTTTTCCGGTCATTTGCTTTACCAAACCCCAATGAGGTAATTACTAATAAAATTAAAAAGGACATCGTAATTTTCTTCATCTTAGAAATAATTTTTGTACGCCAAAAACCCTGACCAAAAACATGGATGACTGTAGTTTGAATTAATCATTTCTATTTTCACTTTTCGCATTGCTTGGTCAATATTATTGTCTTGGCTAAAATAGTGTATAAATCTGGTAACAAACTTTTTTGCTAGGCTATCACTAATATTCCATATAGAAAAAACAACACTCGAAACATCATTTGATGATATAGCATGAGCCATCGAAAGTAACCCTTCAGATCCTAAAAGTTTGCCATTGCCGGTTTCACATCCGTCAAGAATTACCAAGCTTGCCTTTAGACCGATATATGGAACCAATGGAAGAAACATAATATTATCAAATTTATTCGGGGAAGTGTCTTCAAAAAATAAAAGTAAATGACTAAGAAAAGGAGAATTAAAATCAACGATATTGTGGGTTGCAACGTGAATAATAGAAGAATTGGTTCTATTATCCAGGAAGTTTTGAAATGTTGCTTGACTACCGATAAATATGCGACTCCTTTTGCCATTACTTTTATAATGCTTGTCAATAGCATTTACTTCATTATATGCTTCAGGTAAGTAGTCATAGACAAAAATTGTATCTCCTGCATTACTGAGAATAAATTGTTCCGGATTATCTGTATACGGAGTCCATCCTGTGTACTCGTACTGATAGTTATTCCACTCTGGTTTGTTGTCTCTAATTAGATTTTGAATAGAAAATGCATAAGAAACAGCATTAAGATTGATTAGATATGTTGGCTTTGAGTTAGTTACCGGGGTCATGATTCCTTCAAAAGGAATGCGGAATAAAAACTCATCTGGAATAATTATCAAGTCTTTACCTGTAATATAAGTAGCAATCGGTTTTATTAGATAATTATATAATTTCCGGGAAGATGCTTTAACATCATTTAGTTTTTTGATATCCGAAAAAAATTCAGATGCAGCAATTTCCAATTCTGGGACAGATATCACTTTCTTAATTATACTGTTTTTAGTTATTAGATTAATTATTAAAATGGTGTCACACACTAGGTAATCTATAACAGCTTGGTTCCAATAGATTTTGTTTTGTATTGTTTTTACAGCTTCTTCCAATTCAAGATCATATAGATTATAATTAGAAGACGTGTGTTTTGTCTGAGAAAAATTTGATTCTTCCTTAATTTTTGTGGTAATAAAACCTTTTTCTTGAAGAAATTGGTTCAAATGGATTTTGTTAATATTCAGTATTTCTTCATTCATCTTTGTGTTAGGGTATAAAGATGAATTGTGATTTTGATAATACTTATTATGGACTCTATTCTTTTTTATTATTGAGCTAATTAGACTCAAATTTGATTCTGTACCTATCGCATCCTGATAATTGTGAAAGATTCTTACAGTTAGATCTAGAAGCCTTTTTTCAAAAACAATCCAAGAAAGATCAGAATAATAGTTTGATATCTCATTCGAAATATGGTTGGATGTATTAAGTGCCTTGTTAACCGTGACAAAGGCATCCTTTATGACAGTCAGATTCTCACCACTTTTTTCATAGCGAGTTAGAAAATATTCTGCCTTATCTGTTAAAGAAATAATATAATCCCGTTTTGATAAAGGTTTTGTCTCTAAATAGCTAATAAAAGGAATTTTGTCTACCGAGATTCCTAAATTCGAACTAATTGATTTATCACAATATATCAGAGCAGAATCTAGAAACCCAAGTTTAGAATAAGCATATCCCACATTATAATAGCTATGAGTTAATTCTTCACTATGGGAATCAAGCAATTCCTCTCTAACAGTTAAAGATTCTCTGTAATAATTTAGCGCAGAGTCATATCGACCAGAAGCAAGAAAAATGTTTCCAATGTTGTTATTGTAAAAAGCAACCCGAGCTGATTCATATCCATCATATTCTAATTGTGTTGATTTGGCTTTTTTATAATGATAGAGTGCTTTTTTCCAATTTGCACGTCTCCCATAAACAATTCCATATGAATTAAAAATACTTGGGAGATCTTCTTTTTTTGAAAATTCATTCTTTTCATGAATTTCCATAGCTTTATTAATATAAACCAAAGCAATATCCAATTCATCTAAATATTCAAAGCAATGAGAAATTAATTTTAGAATTTGTGCTTCTTCATATGTGTCTTTTTTTGTTATTAGATCAAGATTTTTTTTATAAAACCTGATTGCCTCTTCATATTGAAAAATTGATTCATTAAGCATGGCAATGGTTATATTTATTACTGGAATATTGAAATTATCAGGACCATAGAAGTTTTCATAATCTTTTGCAGATCGACTATAATTTTCAATTGCTAACTCTATTTCTCCTTTAGTCTCATAATATTTACCCAAAAGCAAATAAGTTTTTGAGCTAAGTCTGTTCCAAAGGTCTGGTTTAGGATATGATTTTTCATTTAGTAAAATTATCTGTAGAAAAAGGTAAGAAAGATCGGGTTGATCTGATCGTCCACAATGAATTGCTAAATTATAAGCAGATTCATAGAAATTGTAAGATAATTTTTCTGACTCAAGAAACGATGCAAATAACTTTAAGGTTAAGGAATCTTCTCTCACCAAAAGATTCTTGCCAATTGAATCTACAATTTCGTTGGAGTAATACTTGTTCTGTGAATATCCATGGAGGAGAAAACCCAGTAAAATAACAGATAATAAAACTCGAAATTTAATCGATCTCATTGTAAATCAATTTTTCAAAATATTGTAAGCAATACCTTATTAAAAATTATGCGTTTGCCCTATGTAATGTCCTTTTTATACTTGGTTACAATAACCCCAGACCTTGATAAAATCCGAAATAAATCTATTGTTTTTAGTGTTGATATTCGGAGATGAGCAAGGGTGAATTAGAAAAGGCAGCAATATTATTAAGATAATTTGTTTCATAATATAGATATCATTTGAAAACCAGACCAAAAAAATGGGTGTGAATAGTTTGAGGTTTTCATAATCTGTCTTTTTGTTTTTTGAAAAGCCTGTCCAAAATCAAGTCCTTGCACCAAAGATTGATAAAATATTTCATAAAACTCTTCACTAAATTTATCATTTATTTTATTGATTGAGTAAATAATATTTTTGGTGCCATTCATAATAAAGGCCCTATTTAGATTTATTGGACCCTCTCCTTTCGTCTGAATTATCTCCGAACTAGAGTTACAGGCAGAAAGAATTACTAATTTTGGCGCTGAGCCAGAGTATAAAATATCTTGATATTCAACACATTCAGGATTTAGTTGATCTGTAGAGGAATTTAATAATAAACCTTGTGTTGAACTTCCAGGAATGAAATCAAAATGGGTTGCAAAATGCAAAATCCTTGCTTTTTGAGAGTATTCTAAAAAATTTGTGAAATTAGTAGCAGTATCTTTGATGCATATCGACTCGAATTTTATTGCTTCTAAAGCTTCAGCAGCCTTAATTATTTCATTTCCGGAAGAAGGAATACTTTCATATATGTCTAGAGGGGTTGTTGTTGCAAACGGAGCAAATCCGACGAAGTCATAAGTGTATTTGTTGCTATTATTTGTTTCAAATAACAAAAGATTACAGGACAAGTGTGTGGAAATACTGAGTCTATCTATTAAATATGTACTTTTATTATAAGGATTTGATATAGCATCAAAAGGAATGTGCCACAGGAATCCATCTGGAATGATAATCAAATGGTTATATTTATTTAGATCAGGAGGAAGTGCGTCTTTTAGAATATCGGACATTAGTTTTGAATTGCTTTTTACCTCCTCAAGTTCAAACTTTCTAATGGACTGACTAAATTTTTGACTCATAGAATAAAAAGATTCAAAAGAAGTTAAATATCCATAATCACTCCACCTGTCAGAAAAACAAAAGAAAAACACCTGATTAGTATTAGGACTGACTATGAATTGTAGAATCAGATTATTTTCGGCTAGTTGATTCTTGATTTTGTTGTATCCCAGGAAAGATGTATCCGTATCTAAAAAATTATCAAAGCTTTGTTTTTCACATTTTTTAAAATGTTCAATTTTTAAATATAAATCCAGAAATTGTTCAGTATTGTGCTTGTAGTTCGTAGTATCCGAGTTACATAAGCTATCAAGTTCTCTTTTATATTTGAGAAAATAAATAATTGAATCCTTCTCTGTTAACATTCCTTTTTGTGAGGAGGAATTCTTCACTAATTCGAATAACTGAGAGTTATGGGATTTTTCAAAAAGGTTATATATGGTATTAAAGCTTTTTGTTTTTTGTAAACTATCAATAATCATTTGACTATTCAAAGATCCTATTATAGAATTTTTTAACTGTTCCACATATGGTAGTTTAGATTCCTCCTGATCTTGAATGCTAAGAAGTTTATAGTAGGATTCTACAGATTTATCATATGATGCTTTGGAATTATTTAATAGACTATGGTCTTTTTCTATTTTATATCCTTCAAAGGAAATTTTACCAGCCAGCCAATATGAGTATGCATAATCTTTTAGATATCCCAAATTCTCCATATTAGTGATTGGTCCTGAACTTGTTTGATCTAAAGGATTAAAAGTTTTTGCATAATTGATGAATTGTTTAGCAGAATCAATTGATCCAATATTAAGGTGAGTATTGGCAATGTTATAATAACTATGAATCAGATATTCGGAGTTGGGCTCTAAGGTTTTTTGTCTATTATATAACCCCCGCTTATAGAAACTTAATGTTGTATTAAATTTATTTTCATCGAAATAGAAATTGCCAAGAGAATTATAAACAAATCCAACTTCTTCCGAAGGTTCTCCATAAGCTAGTTGGTAATTAGATAAAGCTTTGTTATAAAATGAAATAGACTCTTCCTTTTTATCTATTAGTTTATACATATTGGCTAGATTGTGATAGACGATTCCCAATTTTGGATCTTGATCTTGAAACAATTCCTCTCTAATATCCAATAATTTAAGATAAAATTGAATTGCTAATTTGGGATTCATCAACTTTGAGAAGTTGTTCCCAAT
>CAYXQX010000067.1:0-11783 GCA_964467485.1 uncultured Porphyromonadaceae bacterium
GCTGAGCGAATAATATCTCCATAGAAACCCGATTGGGCAGTGGCCGTCCAGCTTAAGGGCGCCCCCCCCCAAAAGCCCATCATCGGTTGATATTTAAACTCGCTATCTATTTGATCAATACTCAGCCATTTGCTTAACTTATTGGAACTACCTTCCTCATGAATACTAAATCCGGGATCTTCATTATCTACAACTATTTCTCCATCCTGAACCAAGCTGGTCACTAGATCGGCAGCCAGAATACCATCAAAAGCCTCCAGATCATTCCTTTGCTCTAATTCAGGAAATGGATAACTTATAGAGGCAGGAAGATTGTTTGATATCAAGGTATTAACAGACATCATCCTTACCTGATCATCCATAACCAACCCTACACGTTGGGCTGTTTTAGCAGGAATAATAAATAAACGATCTGTATTTTCATCTCGTCCTGCCATCGCAAAACCTCCACCGCCTCCACCGCCTCTGCCTCCGCCCATACCTCCTCCACCACCACCTGTGCGGAAAGTTACGTTTATTACTCCTTCTGAGTCACCAATATTAGAAACTGTGAAATATATCTGATAAACAGTATTATCACCGCTCTGGAGCTCTATATTACTTACATCAGTAACAAGAAAAGACGATAACTCCTTCTCGTAATACCATCTTTTCAGGAAAGAATTCAAATCCACATTATAGGTTTCATTGAGTTGGTCTGCCAGCTCCTGTATATCAATACTTCTAAATTTATTTTGAACCATAAGATCCAGAATAAAGGTTCTAAATTCATCAGAGCCAATGGCAGCTTCAAGATAATTAAACAAATATGTGCCCTTAGCTTGAATAACTTTTGTCAGAACATCTTTATCATCCTGCATTTTCAATAATTCCTCCAAACTATTCTCACTTAAAGCAAGGTTTGCTTGTTCAGCATCTGAAACACCGGTAAATGTCCTCATAAAACCAGTTATTTCAGTCGATTGATTGCCCATAAAGGACTCCAGTGTAGCATTGATAATCTGGTATTCCTCAGATTCTATCCTATTGGTATAGTAGAAATAATTCGGGAATATGATATATGGCTTTTCGATATTGCTTGAAAAGCCTGATCCGCCATAGCCCATTCTAACACTAAAGTTCTGACTTCCTTCCACAAAATTAGATCTCACAAAATTATTGAAAACTCCTATCTGCATCTCTTGCTCAGTGCGTCCATCATCCCTGTCTGCAGAACGTCGAACAGATCTGTCAAACTCTACTTTGAAATTACCTCTCTGAAGCAAACAACCCTTTTCCGGGAAAAGAACCATTTGAGGCTGAACATAGTCCTGTGTCAATGTCCAAATTCTTTTATAAGCAAAAAACTGTACCGGAGCCTCAACAAACTTCAGACTTTTATATGGATACTGAAGACCTAATTGCCTTTCATAATCCATTAATGTTTCACTTATTAAGGAAGGTAGTGTGTCCTTAATGAGGGGAAGATGTTCTGTAAATACATCATGACCGGGTAGATGATAATAGTATAACTCAAGACTGTCAACCACAATTTTTTTCTCTTCGTAATTTGCAGCGGCGAGGGAAATTCCGGGTAAAGCAGTTTCAGAGGTAAACACCCAGGCCTCCCCTTCTTTTTCCATCAGTCCTTGAGAAATGGGTAATATATCACTCTCGGTTGATAACTTCAGTGTATAATTGCTGAATTGCCTTAAAGGACGCACTGATATTCTGCTTCCAAATGTCCATCCTGCAATGGGATACCATACCGATTCCGGAGTTAACATGATGCAATCTTCTTCCAGAATTGCATGCCTCTTCTGAGAGGAAGTTATAAAATCGGGGCCATGCTTTTCTTTCAGCTTTTCATCAGAAATATCAAGAAAGCAGATTCGTTCATCAACCGAACCACTATATTTAAATTGCAATTTGCCTGTTTGCCCGGGTGACAAACCATTATCGAAGCTGCACAATACTAAGTGCTCATCCCTGGTATAATCAATACCTTTCCCATCAAATTGAATACCTGACAGTTCCAATCCCGGGTTCAGTGAAAACAAAGCCTCTGTCAGCTTTGCATCTGTATCATTAACAACTTCCATCTCTGTGATGGCAGTCAGATTATTGCCTTCATGATTGAAATCTATGGCATAATCAAGAACCTTAAGCGTTGGTTCACCCTTGGCATCATCATTTAAAGATCTAATCTCCTCCGCATATTTCTTATCCTTCGAATAATCCAGCCAATAATATCCTATTCCTGCAATACCCCCAATACTGAAAATCAGAAGAAAAAGAGCAGCAACCATACTGGACGACCTGGATTGAGGAAGTCGTTGTAAAAGTAATATTGTCGCGAAAATCATAGACAAGCCCAGGGAAAGATAAATCCCCCTGTGCAGGATGATCATGAAGTTTTGCCCTGTGCCTATAAAATCCGACCACATCATTGGCATAGAAAAAGCCATATAATCAAATAAGTAGGAAATCTTGTCATTAAGCAGAAACATCGATAGAGCTGCTACTCCTAAAAGTAATATTAATGTTACAGCCTGATTTCGTAGCAAAGACATGAGCAGAAAAGCCAAACCCAGAGTAAAAATAAGAGTGGGGAATAAAATTAGAAATGGATAAACAAGGTATGCTACCCAATGAACAACTACTCCTGATACCACAACATTAATGATAAGCACCATAGCGAAGATCAGGAAATTTAATGCTCCAAAAACAATCAAAACACCAATGGTTTTGCCCCATACATACTCCCAGTTCGTCATTGAACGAGTATATATCACCTCAGTAGTATCCAGTTTTTTGTCTCTCCGAAGAAAATCAGCGGCAAGAAAAATTGCAATAATGGCCTGGGCCAGGTTTAGAAAGGCAATATTAAAATAGGGAATATTAGATGAAAGAGATCTTATTGTCCATCCCAATTGGCCATTGTTCTCAGTCAACATTCCGATATTCGTACCCAACAGCATTAATAGGGTAAGTATTGAAAATATCCTGAAAAACCAGCTTCTGAAGAGAGTCTTAATCTCAAAGCGGGCAACAGTATTTATGTTGGTTATCATTCCCATGACCAGTAGTTTAAAGCTTTTCTTTTAATAAATGTTCCATAAAATATACATAAGCATGCTCCAGGTTTGGTTCAACCTCAATTGCAGAATAGCCCTTCATCTCATCGGCAACTACCTGCACTTCCCATCCGTCAACAGCTGGTATAGTTGAAATAACATTATACTCTTCTTTAACCTTTTCAAACTCAAGGTGGCTTAAAGCAAGCTGGAATACATGCCCTTTAGCTTGCTCAATAAGGGAGTCTGGTGAACCGTTAAAGACCAATTTTCCATGATCGAGAAGTGCCATATCATTACAAGAGCTGGAGATATCACCAACAATATGAGTAGAAAGAATAATTATCATTTCCTTTTCCGCCATTTTAGACAGTAGGTTGCGGAAACGTATCCTTTCATCAGGATCAAGGCCTGTTGTTGGTTCATCAACAATCACCAGCTTAGGATCCCCGATCAATGCCTGAGCAATGCCCAAGCGGCGTTTCATCCCTCCTGATAATTTGTTGGCTTTACGGTCTCTAACCTCATACAAGCCTACTTCTTCCAACATACGCTCAACTTCATCGTTCCTGATCTTTGAATCGCGCAATCCTGCCAGCCTGGCCGAATACTCAAGAAACTCCCAGGTTCTTAAACTAGCAAAAAACCTAAAGTCCTGGGGTAGATATCCTAAAACAGAACGAATAGCCCGTCGATTTTTCTGAAGATCTTCTCCGTTAACCAGAATTTTTCCCCTACTGGGCTTTAGCAAGGTAACCAGGATCTTTATTAATGTTGATTTACCGGCACCATTAGGCCCAAGGAGGCCAAACATGCCATCTTCAATTTCCAAAGACACATCCTTTATGGCCTTGTTTCCATTGCGGTAAATCTGTGTAAGATGATCAATTGTTATGTTCACAATCTAAATTTGCTTGGATGAATTACTTTTCTTTGATCAATATTAACCAATTCGGTTTAATTATGGCATGTTAAAAGTTGTTAAATAAAAAAAGCCGCCCCAATATAATCGGCAACGGCTAAATAACAATCTGTCAACTCGAATTATTGCTTCATATCGTCTCTTTTATCAATAGCTCTTCCAACAAAATAGCCGGCAATCAAACCTAGACCTCCGCAAACAAAAATTATCCCCACACTAAGAAGATCAAATTGCTCTATGGCATATGCCTGATCCATCAATACTGTCAGAACAAAACCAATGCCTATTCCAACCAGAAACAAACCAAATTTTAAAGTAAACTTGATAGTGGAATAACTCTTCTTTGTCCTGGCTTCTTTTAGTTGACGAGGTGCCTTAAAAAGTTCTGCGCTGGCTCCTTTTTCAATCATTGCCATTCTTTCCCGGTTCCTTGTATTATAATATACATACATGATCCCAAATGCTGAGGCGAATAATGCCGTAAAAATAATTCCTAATGCCATGTCTCTGATTTTTTAATATTTAATATTTGTTGTCACTCTATCCTTTTGACGGCTCAGAGTTGATGTGGTTACAATAAAATATTTGTAACCACATAGCCATTTGTTTCGTCTAATAACAGAATGGCATTAAACCAAGATACGGAAATTATCAAACTGGTGCTGGGCGGCAATACAGATGCCTTTGAATCGCTGGTTGTTAAGTACCAGAATAAAACATATGGATTCTGCTATAAACTACTCAAAGATAAAGATAAAGCCGCTGAAGCTGCACATTTGTCATTTGTTAAGGCCTACGAAAACCTGGGACGGTTTAGAATGGATTCAAGTTTCTCAACATGGTTTTACAGGATCGCTTACAATATTTGTCTTGATCAGCTACGATACGATAAGAAAATGGTGAGAACATCCGAAACAGATCCCGATGAAGAATGGGCCCCTCATGAAATTAATGCTGGAATGGATTACCTTAGCAATGAGGAAAGAAAAAAATATCTGGATATAGCCTTGCAAAAGCTCAGTCCGGTAGAGAAAGTTCTCATCTTCAATTATTATGAGGAGGAAATGAGCATTAATGAATTATCTGAGATTACTGAACTTAGCCCTGCTAATGTTAAAATCAGACTTTTCAGAGCCAGAAAGAAGTTATACAAAGACCTAGAAACACTATTAAAGGACGAGGTAGCCAGTTTATTAAGATGAAGAAATCCAACCTTCCACCGAAAGATCCTATTCTCAAGGATATACTAGAGCATTACGATGTGCCTGAACTACCTAAAGGATTCATTAATAACGTTATGGAATCTGTAAGGTCAATAGGAGTGCATAATTCCGTTCAGGGAACAAAAATTCCATTCGGCATTAAAATAGGCATCCCTGTTTTTCTTTTGGTTTGCTCCGCTCTTATCCTGATTTTCCCCGGCAATCAACAGGATCCCATAAATCAATTTTTTAGTGATTTTTCAGGTACTGCCATCCTAAATTTCTTTGACAGAATAAGTGAGGCCTTCCAATCATATCAACTCCCTGAAATCAACCTATCAAAAAAATCAATTTATTATATAATTGGAGGTGTCGGATTGACTTGGATGTATTTACTGTCTGAACTAATCAGCCGGCGGTATAGCAAGAACAAAACCAGCACTTCATAGAGCAAAACAGCTGTTTATTGCTCCTTCAATGACCAGATAAATGGTATAGCAGCCAAGCCTATTCCTACAGATATAAGATATGCCATATCCAGCCCAATACTGTCGGCTATCCACCCCATAAGCATAACCATTATTGCATTTAACAGGAAGTTTATAGTAAAATACATTCCATTAATGAATGTAAGATGCTTGGTTTTAGAATTGTTCACCACACTTAAAATAATAGGTGAGGGAGCAAAAAGTACTATACCCAGAACAATCAATACCGGAATACCCCAAATAATATTAACCTGAGTAAAAAGAAGCATTAATAAAGGAGTTGCAATTGCCACTATCCTTAAAAGAATTTTGTTTCCAATTCTATCCGCCAACGGTCCGGCTAACAGGGTGCCAGCAACACCAGCTCCCTGTAAAATAGCCAAAGAGACTCCCGCAAACCATAAAGAATGGCCCTCAAACTTCAAGAAGGTTGGGAGGTAAAGAGTAAGAGAAGATTTGATTGCACCAAAAAAGAAGGTAAAACCGGTTACCGAAGTGAAAAGTGGAATGAATTTTTTAAACACCTTGAGATAATTCGGCTTCTCTTTTTCCTGGGAAAAATCCTGCCTGATCTCAATATCCTTCAGTCGGAAAAACAAAACAATGGAAGCAATAATCCCCAGTGGTGCCAATCGCCATGTACCTTCCAGCCCCCATAAGGAAACTGCCCCAAGAATAACCAGGGGACCAGCAGTTCTGGACAATTCACCACCTACCATAAACAAACTCATTCCTAATCCTGGCCTGTCGTATGAAACTTTCCTGATCATCACCGGGCCTGGAACATGGAAAAAGGCAGAACTTAATCCAGAAACCATCATAATTAATACAAGGAAAGTATAACTTGGAGCAACGCCTATAAGGCTCATAAATATGCCAGTTATAGCAGGAGAAATAATGATAAAATACCTTGATGATACCCTCTCGGCCAGAATACCAATTAATGGATTGAAAATCGTGGGAACCCTCTGGAATACCGAAAGTGTTCCAGCTTGAAGCAGACTTATGCCCAACCTGTCAATCAATAAAGGCAGAAGTGGGGCTAAAAAAGATGTATATATATCGTGAAAAAAATGAGCCATTGATGTTGTAAGAACATTGGCTGTTTGAAATTTGCTTAACTCCGACTTAGACATTATTTAGGTGCGATTTTATAAAGGATTAGAGCTATCAATGCGAAGACTATATTTGGTATCCATACCGCTACTATTGGATCCAAATCACCCGACACCGAAAACTCTTTTGAAACCTGCATAAAAAGGATATAGGAAAAGCTTAGCGCTATTCCAAAACCAATATGCATGCCCATCCCTCCTCTTATTTTCCTGCTTGAAAGGGCAACGCCTATGATAGTCAGGATAAAAACTGCAAAAGGAGCAGCAGTTCTTCGATAAAGCTCAATATAGTAATACACATCCCTCTTCCCCCGGGAGAGCTCTTCCTGAATAAAGTCCTTCAAATCAGGAGTAGTCATGGATTCAACTATGGTATGCGCCCGTTTAAACTCCTCAGGGAAAAGATTAAGAGTTGTATCCAGATCAACACCCTCCGTGATTGTCTCACTCAGGCCATGAATCTCCCTCACCCAATAATTATGAATCCTCCACTTCTGTTGTGTGGTATCCCAGCGTATGTGATCAGCCATCATTTTTGACACTAATTTACCATCCTCAATAGTCTCCATGGAAAACTTCGTACCATAATCAGCTTTTGTATTATAGGTGTCAATATAGATAAATACCCCAGGAGCAATTTGCCGGTGGATATTTTTTTCCGGACTGCGATACTGCCTTTTAAAATATTGCTCTTCAAACTTCAGCCTTCCTACATTGGAATGAGGTATTACATAATGTCCCAGAACAAAAGTTAACGAAGCAATTATGGCAGCCCCGACAAAATAGGGCACCATCATTCTTCTATAACTTATACCACATGATAAAATGGCAATAATCTCAGTATGCATAGCCATTTTTGACGTGAAAAATATGACGGCTATAAATACAAAAAGGAAACTAAACAAGTTTGCGAAATAGGGAATGAAGTTTAAATAATATTGAAAAATAATCGCTTTTAGAGGTGCCTCTTTCTCAATGAAATCATCAATCTTCTCAGAAAAATCAAAAACAACACTTACCAGAATAATCAAGCCCAGGGCAAAGAAAAATGTATCAAGAAATTTCTTGATGATGTAAAGATCAATTTTCTTTATTCCCAGCATACTATAACCTGTTTCCCAATTTAGGGATCATTTCATCTTTCCATCGGGAAAACTCCCCTGCCCTGATCTTCCTGCCAGCCTCATCAACCAGCCAGAGGTAAAAAGCAAGATTATGAATGCTCGCAATCTGCGCTCCCAACCTTTCCCCCGTTGTAATCAAATGCCTCAAATAAGACCTTGAATAGGCTTTGTCGACATAGCTGGTTCCATCAGGATCGATAGATGAGAAGTCGAACTTCCACTTCTCGTTTTTCATATTCATTATACCATTTCGCATAAAAAGCATCCCATTGCGGCCATTCCTTGTTGGCATAACACAATCGAACATATCTATACCCAGAGCAATTGACTCGAGTATATTAACCGGAGTCCCAACGCCCATTAGGTAACGCGGTTTATCATCGGGTAGTATCTGATTTACCACATCCATCATTGCATACATATCCTCATGTGGCTCCCCAACTGATAAACCCCCAATTGCATTAGCCGGCATATCCTGAGAAGCAATAAATTCAGCAGATCTCTTCCTTAAATCAGGATAAGTACTACCCTGAACAATAGGAACATAAACCTGATTATGCCCATAAAGAGGCTCTGTTTCCTTAAAATGCCTAACTCCTCTGGCAAGCCAATCATGAGTAAGGTTCATGGAATTTAAAGCATAATCATAACCACAGGGATATGGTGTGCACTCATCGAAGGCCATCATAAAGTCGGCACCAATAACCCGCTGTATATCCACAACATTCTCGGGAGTAAATAAATGTCTTGATCCATCAATATGAGAAGCAAATTTCGCTCCCTCACTACTCAATTTCCGGTTAGCTGCCAGCGAAAAAACCTGATACCCTCCACTATCTGTTAGTATTGGTCTATCCCATCCCATAAAGGCATGCAATCCACCAGCCGCCTTCATAACATCAATGCCAGGTTTAAGGTAAAGGTGATAGGTATTTCCAAGTATAATCCTGGCAGCAATATCATCCTTAAGCTCCCTCTGATGAACACCTTTAACTGTTCCTGCTGTGCCTACCGGCATAAAAATCGGCGTAGCAATGTCACCATGATCAGTTTTAATAAGACCTGATCTTGCACCACTCTTCTGATCTTTATGTAAAAGCGTAAAATTCATATAAATACAGATAAGCTGCAAAGATATAGAATTTTCAAGGGTATCCGGACTGTAGAACGTCCATTTCTACTATCTTTATTGCCTGAAATATTCTCTTGAACACCATTCAAAACAATCAGATAATTAATGATCAAACAGTTGTTTAGCATACCTATTGATGAGAGATTCACCTGGCTTTGGCTATTAATAGCAGGAATATTCCTGATTTCTTTCCTAATTCAGTTAATCTTTTTGTTAAGATTCTTCAACAAAATTCCAGCCTTTAGAAAACTAAATGAGAAAACGGAAACAGACCCTATTTCAGTAATCATCTGTGTAAGGAATCAGGCTGAAAACCTTAAGCACCTCTTACCTACCGTATTAAACCAAATTTATCCTGATTTTGAAATTATAGTAGTTAATGATGGATCCACAGATGAAACTGAAGAGGTATTGGATGATTTTAAAAGACAATATCCAAATCTATATGTCACTGGAATAGAAGGCAAAAGAGGCTATATTTCCGGAAAAAAAGTTGCACTTACTTTAGGAATTAAAGCTGCAAAGAACGACCAACTGGTTTTCACCGATGCTGATTGTGAGCCCTTAAGCCCTCATTGGCTAAACCATATACAATCTAACTTCCTCCAAAAAACCGACATCATACTTGGCTATGGGGGATATAAGTCGAGAAAAGGATTTCTCAACAAATGGATTAGGACAGATACTGTCTATATCGCGATGAAGTATCTGAGTTTTGCTATTAAAGGTAATCCTTATATGGGTGTTGGCAGGAATCTAGCCTACCGACGCAGTCTTTTCTTTGAAAAAAAAGGATTTGCATCCCACCTTCATATAACTGCAGGAGATGATGAACTGTTTGTAAATGAAAATGCAACACGATATAATACAGCCATAGAAATCCACCCGGAAAGCCATACAATGAGTGAACCTAAAAACACCTGGAAACAATGGCTATCGCACAAAAGAAAACAACTAAAAAGCAATTCCAAATATAAAAAATCACATAAACGAATTTTTAATCTCGAAGTCTTAAGCCGTTTGCTTTTTTTAATCACCGGAATAACACTCCTCGTTCTTTGGAAATTAGCAGGCTTCATTATAATATTTATTCTTATAAGAGAAGTTGCATTTTCTATTATCTTTAAACTTAGTATGAAGCGTTTGAAGGAGAAAAATTTATTGTTAATTTCGCTTATATATGATTTAATTTGGCCGTTAATTAGTAGCGTCCTGGTTTTTAGAAACAAATTTGCATCAAAAACCTCTAAATGGCAATGAATCCCGACCTATCCAACAGGGCGAAACAGGATTATCAACTTGTTATTCAGGCAAAAGATGGTGATCAGAATGCCTATGCCTTGCTTTTGGGCAGATATTGGGATTCGATTTTTTTCATGCTTCTCAAAATGGTTCATAACCAAGATGATGCTGAGGACTTAACCATTGAAGCTTTCGGCAAGGCTTTTAAAAATTTAAATCTCTACGAACCCGATTTTGCCTTTAGCACCTGGCTTTTTAAAATCGCCAATAATAATGCCATTGATTTTATTAGAAGGCAGAAAGGTCGTTCAGTACCAATAGAAAATCCCGGTAATGACCCTGATGATGACAGCACACTCCAATTACCTTCAGGTATGCTGGATCCTGAAGAGGAACTCATAAAAAAACAAAAAGCCATTCTACTTAAAACAGTTATTGACCAGCTTAAACCCAGATATTCCAAACTTGTTAAGCTCCGGTATTACCAGGAATATTCATATGAAGAAATCGCCAAAGAACTGGGACTCCCATTGGGCACAGTAAAAGCTCAGCTATTCAGGGCAAAGGAACTATTGTATAACATTCTGCGCCACAGAAATGTCTGACATCAATCTCCTCCTGAAATATTTCCCTAACTTAACTGATCAGCAAATCAATCAGTACTCCATGCTGGGTCAGCAATATGAATACTGGAATGATAAAATTAATGTTGTTTCCAGAAAGGATATTGAACATATCTACCTACACCATATACTCCACTCTTTGGCAATAGCCAGATTTGCCAGATTTCCTAAAGGATCCAGAGTATTAGACGTTGGTACAGGTGGTGGATTACCCGGCATACCCCTGGCAATAATGTATCCTGATGTAAACTTTACCCTGGTAGATTCTGTAGGGAAAAAAATCAAAGTCGTAAATGAAATATCAGAAAAAATAAATTGTAAAAATATAAGGGCAATTAATTCACGCGCTGAGAATCTGAAATTAACATTCGATTACATTGTCAGTCGGGCTGTCACTAATATGCCAAAATTTGTGAATTGGGTAAACCCACTAATTAAGCATGATAAACAAATCAGCCCACAACGTGGTATTATTGCCCTCAAAGGAGGAGATCTTAAAAATGAATTGGGAGATTTATATGCCAGATCACAAATAGTACCGATTTCCAACTACTTCGATGAAGACTTTTTTTCTTCAAAATTGATAGTCTTTTTACCATCTAAATAAAATACACAAATTTTCTTTTGTCATTTACAAATAAACCCTACCTTTGCGATCCAAAATCGCGCTAGGATTATAAGAAAATATTTTAAAAAATGAAACGTACATTCCAACCGTCCAACAAGAAAAGAAAGAACAAGCATGGTTTTCGCGAAAGAATGGCAACTGTTAGTGGCCGTAATGTTCTTAAGAGACGCAGAGCCAAGGGAAGAAATAAGTTAACCGTTTCTGACGAGCCTCGTCACAAAGTTTAATTTAACAACCCTACATATTAAACT
>CAYXQX010000068.1:0-11742 GCA_964467485.1 uncultured Porphyromonadaceae bacterium
AATAACGAATAACGAGTAACGAATAACGAATAACGGAGTAACGAGTAACGGAGTAACGAGTAACGGAGTAACGAGTAACGGAGCCAATGAAGAACCAAACATTTCGAAAATCAAACATAATAACCGGCTGGCTGATTTTCTTGGCCGCCTCGATAACTTACCTCTTAACAATGGAGCCAACAGTATCGTGGTGGGACTGTGGTGAGTTTATATCCTCGGCTTATAAGCTGGAGGTCGGTCACCCGCCCGGAGCACCATTTTTTGTGTTGGTGGCGAGGGTGTTCAGCATGTTTGCAGGTGATCCTGTTAATGTGGCCAAAACAGTAAACATAGTATCTGCCCTGTCGAGTGCTTTTACTATCCTCTTTCTTTTCTGGTCGATTACGCACCTGGCCCTTAAGCTTGTGAAAAAGGTTGGTGAGATAAGTTTGGCTGAGGGAATAGCTGTTCTGGGAGCAGGAGCTGCCGGTGCCCTGATTTATACTTTCTCCGATTCGTTTTGGTTTTCGGCTGTTGAAGGGGAGGTGTATGCTATGAGCTCCCTGTTCACTGCCATGGTTTTTTGGGCAATTCTAAAATGGGAAACGGAGGCAGATGATCCTACTTCCAACAGGTGGATAATTTTTATTGCTTTCCTGATGGGCTTGTCTATCGGAGTTCATCTACTAAACCTCCTGGCTATCCCGGCTATTGTTTTCATCTATTATTTCAAGAAATTTCCGATAAGCAGAAAGGGAGTTATTCTAACCTTCCTTCTTTCAATTGCCATTCTGGGAGCAGCTATGTATGTTGTAATTCCCGGGGTAGTGATGTTGGCTTCCTGGTTTGAGCTCTTTTTTATTAACCTGATAGGTCTTCCATATCATTTTGGAATGGTAATATTCTTCATTGTTCTGGCCGGCCTGATCGTGTGGGGGCTAATTGAAACAAGAAGACGCGGCTCTGTCCTTTGGAATACGGTTATCCTGGCTTCAACAGTTTTTATCATAGGTTATTCAACATATGGTATGATCCTGATCAGATCAAATGCCAATACACCGATGGAGCAGAATAATCCTGATATGATATTCAATTTACAGCGTTACCTCGATAGGGAGCAGTATGGCGACAGGCCTCTTGTTCATGGTCAGTATTTTAATTCGCCTCCTATTAATCAGGAGCCGGTTAAATCTCTTTACAGTAAAGTGGATGGGAAGTACAAGGTTACTGACTACAGGAATAAGACTATATATGATAAGCGTTTCCTAACTATCTTTCCCCGGATGTGGCATAACAGTCCACAGCATGCCCGGTCTTATGCCGATTGGGGCAAGATAAAAGGCAGGCCCATACAGGTTACAGGAAGGGACGGTAAGTCCACTACTGTCAATAAACCAACATTTACGGAAAACCTTCGATTCTTTTTTTCTTACCAGATAGGTCATATGTACCTTCGCTATTTCATGTGGAATTTTGTTGGCCGACAGAGTGATGTGCAGAGCGATGGCGGGATAATGGATGGTAATTGGATAAGCGGAATAAATTTTATTGATGAGTCGAGGTTAGGTCCCCTTGACCGTCTGCCTGAAGCAGCCAAAAACAATAAAGCAAGAAATACTTATTATTTCCTTCCATTGTTATTGGGCTTGATTGGAGCTGTTTACCAGTATAGAAAAAAGCAAAGCGATTTCTGGGTTATTATGCTCCTGTTTATCTATACCGGCCTTGCGATTGTGGTTTACCTGAATCAGTATCCTAACCAGCCGAGAGAGAGGGATTATTCTTTTGTGGGCTCATTTTATGCCTTTGCAATATGGACAGGCTTAGGTGTTTTGGCTCTGTTCAGGCTTATCTCGGAAAGGTTGAAAAGCAAACCCAAAACAAATATCATAATTGTCATTCCTATTGTCCTTGTTGGTTTGTTGATACCAATTCAAATGGCATCACAGAACTGGGATGATCATGATAGGTCGGGTCGTTATTTTGCCAGGGATTTTGCTCATAACTACCTGAATTCATGTGCCCCTAACGCCATTATTTTTACCAATGGTGATAATGATACCTTCCCATTATGGTATGCACAGGAAGTGGAGGGAGTGAGGACCGACATCAGGGTTGTTTGTCTTCCTTATCTGATAACTGACTGGTATATCGATCAGATGAAAAGGCAGGCTTATGATTCGGATCCTGTTCCCTTCAGTATGGGATATGATAAATACCGACAGGGTTTAAGGGATTATTTGCCTATTTATGATCTTACTGAGGACACTCTGGATCTCAAGAGTGTTGTTGCTTATATCGCGAGCGACAGGGACGATACAAGGAGAAAATATGAGGATGGAGTTACTATTGATTTCATTCCGGGACGGCATTTTAGAATTCTGGTTGATTCAGCCAAGGTAGTGGCTAATGGCACTGTGCCTCCTGAAGATGCTCATCTGATAGTCCCGGCAATTGAATGGACTGTGCCACGTAATACCTTGTACAAGAATGATATGATGATCCTGGATCTTTTAGCCACTAATAATTGGGAAAGGCCGGTTTACTTTACTTCCATCACTCACGATAATATTATGGGATTGAAGGATTACTTCAGAATGGACGGTTTTGCCTACAGACTGGTTCCAATAAAAAATCAGGAAGAATCCGGCCTAACTGCCAGTATAAACTCAAACATACTATATGATAACCTTGTCAATAAATTTGAATGGGCCGATCTGAGTGATCCTGATATTTATACTGATTTTTATACCCGCCGTACCACTGAAATACTGAGAATCAGGTACAAGTTTGTGCAGTTGGCAGTGCAGCTGAATGAGGAGGGTGACAGTAAAAGGTCTGTTGCCGTTTTGGATAAGGTGATGGAGGTAATGCCTATTGAACATTTCCCTCAGGATGTATTCATCGCCAGTATAGCCGAAGCTTACTATATGAATAATATGACAGATAAGGCGAATGAGTTGATTGAGAATTATGCTGATTTTGTATACGATGAGCTTGATTATCTTTTGTCATTACAAAAAAAGTTTGGTGAAGCGATTAGTAGTCAGACAGATATGACTATTAGGATCATTCAGGAAATACTTCGTATAACAGAAACTTATGGCCAGAAAGAGCTAAGCACATCAATAGAAACCAAGGTGAGAGATTTGGCAAATAGCCAGTAATAATGAAGACACGCCTGGATTTTTATTCCAAAAGGGGGTATGAATTTGTACCTTTACCGGGTTAATATAAAATGGATATAATGAATGTTTTAGTCATAGGAGCCGGTGGTCGGGAACATGCTTTGGCCTGGAAGATTGCTCAAAGCCCCCTTTTAGATCGATTGTTTATTGCCCCTGGAAATGCCGGGACTGAAAAGCTTGGGGAAAATGTCAGCCTCAATGCAGATGATTTCGAGGCCATTGCAGCTTTCATCAGGAGCAAGAATATTGGCGTGTTGGTGGTTGGCCCGGAGGACCCCCTTGTTAAAGGTCTGACTGATTTTATGAAAAGCCAGAAAGATCTCTCAAGCCTGATAGTCGTGGGACCGGCCAGTAGTGGAGCTATGTTGGAGGGAAGCAAGGAGTATGCCAAGGAGTTCATGAAAAGGCATAATATTCCTACAGCATCCTATGATAGTTTTACGGCCGACAAGCTCGGGGACGGGAAGAAATTTCTACAAAGCCTGAAACCTCCATATGTGCTAAAAGCAGATGGTCTTGCCGCCGGTAAAGGAGTTTTGATTCTTGATGATCTTCAACAGGCTGAAGAGGAATTGGAAGCAATGCTTAATGGTAAGTTTGGTGCTGCCAGCGAGAAAGTGGTGATTGAGGAATTCTTGTCGGGGATCGAATTATCTGTTTTTGTTCTCACGGATGGTGTAAATTATCACCTCCTGCCCGAGGCCAAGGATTACAAGCGTATCGGGGAGGGTGATACCGGCCTTAATACCGGGGGGATGGGAGCCGTTTCGCCTGTACCTTTTGCAGATAAGGAGTTCATAAAAAAGGTGGTAGACAGGATCGTTGAGCCAACAATAAAAGGGCTGCAGCAAGATAATATTGATTACCAAGGATTTATCTTTTTCGGTCTGATCAAGGTAAATAATGATCCCTTCGTGATTGAGTACAATGTGAGGATGGGTGATCCCGAATCAGAAGTTGTTATACCAAGAATCCAGACAGATTTACTGGAGCTTTTTAGCGCCATGGGGACGAAGAAATTTGGGGATATGCAGGTTGATTTTAGTAAAGAAGCTGCTGCCACTCTTATGCTTGTTTCCGGCGGATATCCTGGCACTTATGACAAGGGGATAGAAATTTCCGGACTAGATGATGTAAAAGAAACCATTGTATTCCACGCCGGGACAAAATCCTCAGACGGAAATGTTCTTACCAACGGGGGTAGGGTTATTGCTCTTACCTCGCTTAACAAATCATGGCGAGATGCACTGGGCATGTCATACGAATCAGCCAAAGAAGTAAATTTTGATGGTATGTATTTCAGGAAAGATATTGGATTTGACCTATAACAAAGCCTATGTTTCAACAGCTACGCTCTCCAAGTTTTTCTCTGCAGCTACTGTTGCCTGTCATTGCTTTTCTGCCATACCTGATTTTCTTTTTTATCGACATACCAGAACCAATAACACATAATGCACAGGGTTGGATTTACCACAACTGGTATATTGGCATAAGTGAAAAACCCTGGTTATTCCTGATTTTAGGCTGGGTGTTCAACCTGGTAATCGCATACAGTATCTATTGGCTGAATATAAGGTTTGAATTAATAGGCAAAAGAACTGTTTATGTGTCCTTTTTTTATTGTCTTCTGGTGTTGGCTCCTCTGGGTTTTCACCGCCTTCATCCGGGGATGCTGGGAGGGATGTTTATTCTTTTTTCCCTGATCTTTTTATTCTTTGTTTATCATAGCAAACAAACTCAGGCAAACATATTTAACTCCGGTTTTTTCTGGGGTATGGCGGTTATTATCTATCCTCCCTTTATCCTGATGTTTCCACTTTATATCCTCAGTGCCCGTTACGTGAAATCAACCCGGCTAAAGGATTTTATTTTGCTCTTTACAGGTCTTATTGTGCCCATATTGATTTGGGGTGCCATAATTTTCTTAAAAGGGGATTTTCATTTCCAATGGTTGAGTGTATTACAATGGGCAGAAATCAGAACAACCTGGCCCCCATCACTACCTGGACTGCCATTATTATGGTATCTGTTTTTTGGTTTTATTTTTTTAATCCTGATGTTCAATGTAAACCAGTACAGGGTTAAGAAGGATGTTGGCAGACGTGTATTAACTATTATGGTGCAGCTTATCTGGCTGAGTCTTGCAATTTTTATTGTTTTTGAAAGAGTTTCAATAGAAATTCTGTGGGTAGCTATGGTGCCGCTGACCTTCCTTTTTTCAGTAGCTGCCTTTAACACAAAAAACTACTGGAAATCGGATATGGTTTTCATTGTTTTCCTGATATTTATGATTGTTTTTCAGTTAAACCTGGTTCTCTGAGATGGATAAAGGGAAGCCAACCATCGGAATTTACGGTATCCCCGATAGGAATAATCTTTCTTTTCCGGAGGAGTCGCATGACCATGGTATGGTGCTGATGGAAAATGGTAAGGTTGTGAAATCTCTGCAGTTGGAGCGTAAAACCCGCTTGAAGAACGATCACCATCTTCCAAATCATCTTTTTGGTTTGCTTAAGGAGGAAGGTCTCTTGCCGGGAGATTTTGATATTGTTTTTTCCAACAATGTGCTTGGAAATTCCATGATCAGCAGTAATGGTAAAATCAGGCTGGAGGGTTCATATCAGGAGGTATTATCTTCTGAGCCTGTTAGAGCACACGCTTACTGGTTGGATAAAAGCCGTGGAGCCTGGTTGGTAAACCACGAGTTGGCCCATATTTTTTCCGCTCTGCCATTTTATGGCGCATTCCCCGAAAACACTCTCCTGATTCATTTCGACGGCGGGGCTAGCCAGTCGAATTTCTCCGCCTGGTCGTACAGGAATAAGAACTTGGATTTAATAGAGGCTCATTGGGATCTAAAATATCTTTCAGCCTTTTTCAATGCCAATGCTCTTTGCTTTGGAATTATCGGGGCAAAAAAGAAGGAACAGTTGTCTGTTCCAGGTAAGATGATGGGTTTGGCTTCGTATGGCACTTACTCAAGGGAGCTGGAAGTGTGGTTAAAGGAAAATGGCTGGTTCTCAAATATCTGGGGTAGCAAAAGGGCGTTTTTTAGATCAGCAGGCAACAAGTTTGGATGGATTGGTAGTAGCCTGAATACGAAAGACAGGTTTTTGCAGAATATTATGGCTACCATGCAAGCAATATTCATCAGGGAAACATCAGGAAAAATTGAATTACTGGCAAAGCAAAATGAACTGGATAATCTGGTATTTACCGGAGGATCAGCGCTCAATATTGTGCTGAATGCAAGCTTGATCAGATCAGGCCTTTTTAAAAACATTATGATACCACCATGTACTAATGATTCTGGTCTGGCTCTGGGAGCTGCTGCTTGCCTGGAGTATCATAAGCATGGGAAAAATGAGTTGCACGGACCTTATATGGAAAACTGGGGGATTGGAAATCCTGATGTGGAGGATGTGAAATATACGGATGAGGATATTGCCCTTACAGCAAAATGGATCAATGATGGGGAGCTTATTGGAGTGTGCAATGGGTATGGCGAAGCAGGACCTAGAGCGCTGGGAAACCGGTCGCTGATTTGCAGAGCTGATAATCCTGAGTTGGCCAGGAAACTGAGTACGGAGATAAAGGGTAGGGAATGGTACAGGCCGCTGGCCCCTGTAATGTTAAAGAAAAATCTGGAAAAATATACCGGGGAGAAAAACCCCTCTCCACTGGGACGGTTTATGTTAGATGAGTTTCATGTTCTTCCTGATCTCTCTCATTCAATAAGAGGAGCCGTACATGTTGATGGGACAGCCAGAATTCAGTACCTTGAAAAAAGAGATGATAATCCATTCATGTGGGATTTGTTAACCTGCCTTGAGGAGAGGTTTAATCTCGATTGTCTGATAAATACTTCATTCAATAAAAGGGGAGAGCCAATAGTTAACACCAATGAGGACGCCATAAGCTCAGCAAAAAATATGGGGATTAGTAAAGTAGTTATTCAGGGTAAACCTGTTATAATAGAAAAGGATGAACGGAATACTTGAAAAATACAATGAGCTATTAGGGATACACAATGCAGATTCCCAAAGGCTAACAAGAGATTATAATCTTGTGGGGATATTGAGGTTTATGGTTTTCATAAGCCTTGCGGTCTTCCTGATTATCTACTTTAAAAAGGGGAATATTGTTTTTCTAGGAGCATTTTTATTCGCCACAGCCGGATTTATTGCGATAATAAGAGCTCATGCCAAACTATCATTTGGGCGGAAAAAGAAAAGAGCTCTAATCGAGATTAATGAGGCTGAGCTGGCCTATTTGAAAAAGGAAAAGATAGAATTTTACGATGGGTCGGAATATATTGATCAGAAACATCCTTTTTCATTCGATCTCGATTTTTTTGGTAAGGATTCAATATTTCAAAACATCAATCGAACATCAAGCTATATTGGCAAATCAGAATTGGCCAGGTTGTTTCTGACAAATTTTCCAAATCAGGAAATAAAAAATAACCAGGAAGCAGTTGCTGAGCTTGCTGAGAAGCTTGAATTCAGACAAGATATAAACGCTATAGGTAGAATAGTAAGCGACAGTAAACATTTCTACGACAGTCTATTAGACTGGGTCAACTCTCCGCAAAAAAAGCCTTCTACCTTGCTGAAATATTTTTCTTTTGCCTCGCCTGGGATAATAGTAATCTTGATGGCTCTGTATTTTATTGTTGATATAGTTGCATTCAGATCAGCAGCGATAGGCTTGTTTTTATTCAACATTGCGGTGTTAACGGCAAATCTTAAAGCAATAAAAAAGGAGATTATCGGGGGCACTAAAATTGATAAGATAATCAAGAATTACAGCCTGATGATTAATGCTATTGAGGGTGAAGATTTTAAATCAGAAAAGCTTAACACCCTCAAAGCAAAGATTACAAATGGATCCATGCCTGCCAGCAGTCAGATCAAAAAGCTCTCATCTCTTTTTTCCCAGCTGGATACTCTGTTCAATTTGATCGGTGCCTTTGTTTCCAACGGATTGGCATTGCAGCATATTCATGTTTATCGGAATTTATCAAAGTGGAAGACGGATAACCGGGAAAATATTGCTCAATGGCTTGGTGTTATTGGAGAATTTGAGGCTTTAGGCAGTCTGGCCAACTTTTCATTTAACAATCCATCTTTTGTTTTTCCGGATTTAAATCAGGATAAAAAAATTGAGATTCAAAATTTAGGACACCCATTGATTAGCTCCGGGGTAAGGGTTGATAACACTGTAGATTTCAACGAACAGCGATTTATCGTTTTAACCGGATCAAACATGGCTGGTAAAAGCACCTTTCTTAGAAGTCTGGGTGTGAATATGGTTCTGGCTGGCATTGGCTCCGTTATTTGCGCTACCAAGGCCAATATTAATCCTTTTAAAGTATGGGTTTCTATGCGCTTATCCGATTCACTGGAGGATAACGAGTCTTACTTTTTTGCTGAGGTGAAGAGGTTGAAAGAAATTGTGGATCAGTCTGAGAAGGAAACCACCTTTATTCTGTTGGATGAGATTCTTAGAGGGACCAACTCTGAGGACAAGCATATTGGAACGGTGGAGGTGATAAAAAAACTGGTTGCCAAGGGAGCGATCGGAGCAATCGCCACTCATGATTTAAAGGTTTGCAAAACCACAGATGAGTATCCTGATATTCTTATAAATAAATGCTTCGAAGTGGAAATAATCAATGATGAATTAAACTTTGATTACAAGCTACGTCCAGGGATATGTAAAAGCAAAAATGCTACTTTCCTGATGAAAAAGATGGGGGTTATATAGTTGATTAGAAGGTTAGTGGCAATAATAGCTTGATAAAATTTGTGTAAATTATTAGTATGAAAACAGAAGATTTTGTTGACCATAGTAAATATACAATTATTCCCAGGGACTCGGATTATAAGGGAGATATACGGCCTGGTGCCTTAATTGGTTATTTCATTCAATCGGCCTGGAAGCATGCCGAAAAGCTGGGTGTTGGATATAGCCATTTATCTGAAACCGGTGTAGGGTGGATACTCTCCAGGTTGACCATCAGGATACATAAATTACCTGTTTGGCCGGGGGCATTTAGCTTGAATACCTGGCCGAAGGGAATGGATAGGATTCTGTATATCAGGGATGCTGAGATGTATGATGTCGATAATACCAAGCTTGCATCTATTTCATCTGCCTGGCTTGTAATTGATATGCAAACCAAAAGGCTGAAACGCTCCGTGCCTGAAGCTGAGTTTTTCTCTAAACTGGAGAGCAAGCATCATGCTATTGAGAAGAATATACCATCCCTTTCCATTGAAGGGGAAAAGGTGTCAACAAGCAAATATAGAGTGAGATATAATGATATCGACATCAATATGCACCTCACAACAATTCGTTATATCGATTTTATGTTCGATACTTACAAACTGGAGTTCCTGAATAATAATGTGCCTGTGGAAATCACTGTTAATTTCAATAAGGAAGTGCCTTTTGGAACGGAGTTGGACATGAACCGTTATGAGAATGGCAACATGCATATGTTTGAGCTTGTTAACAGTGCTGATGGTACATCATATTTCAAGGGAGAAGTGGTTTTTTAGTCAGGATCAATAAGATTTATTTATGAAAAAGATTAATGTATTTATCGTTGGTTTATTATTAATTCTGGTTTCCTGTTCCCAAAACAAGCCAATTTTGAAGATAGGCCTGGTTGCCGATCCACAGTATGAAGATAAGAACACAGCCGGTAAAAGGCATTACCGGGAATCACTGTGGAAGCTTGAAGAAGCTATCGATACCTTCAATTCTCATAATGTTGATTTTGTACAGAGTCTGGGAGATATTATCAATAGCCAATGGGTGAGTTTTGATTCAATAATGCCGGTTTATGATAATCTTAATCCGGGGATTGAGAGCTTTCATCTTCTTGGTAATCATGATTTTGCTGTTGACTCAGTTGATATGCCCGGATTACTGGAGGCGCTGTTAATGAAGGATCATTATTATTCATATGTAAAGAAGAATTGGCGCTTTATCGTGCTCAACTCAATGGATTATTCCTATCTGGCAAATCCTTTATACAAGCGTGATACGCTTAAGCTAAATGAGTATTTCAACAATACCAAGGGGCAGATTAATCATTACGACTGGAATGGAGCGATAGGTGAAAAGCAACAGGAGTGGTTAAAATCAGAATTAAAAATTGCGGAGAAGAAGAGCCAGAAAGTAATCGTGTTTGAACACATGCCGCTTCTACCTGAGGAGGTGGAGGAGAGGCTCTGGAACAGCGAGGAGATTGTTGAAATTATTGAATCCTGCCCAAATGTTGTGGCTCATATCAATGGCCATCGTCATAAAGGGGGATACGCCTTTCACAATGGCATCCATTATGTTTCCATGTTCGGCATGGTTGAGACAGAAGTCAATTCCTATGGGATTTTGGAGATATATCAGGATAGTTTAGTTTTGAAGGGTTATGGGCATCAGGAAGGGTTTTGAATGAGACATCCCACAAACTAAACCAATCTCAGTTTCTCTCGTCCAATAATGAAACACCTATTTGGAGGGAAGTATGAAACGAGCAATTCTATTAATCACAGTAATATTCAGCAGTTATTGTTTTGGTCAGAGCTACAAAATAGTTGACACTGGAGTAAGTGAATTCTACAGTAATATCTCAATAATTTCTTATCCTGATGTTGGAGAGTCTTATTATGGGCAAGATGCTCATTATCATGGGAATCAGCCTTCCTATACCGATAATGGCAACGGTACAATTACGGATAATGTAACAGGATTGATTTGGCAACAAGATATGGGAAAAAAGATTTCCTATCCCGATGCTTTTTATAAGGCCAACACAATGATTCTGGGAGGACATACCGATTGGAGGGTGCCTACAATAAAAGAACTATACTCACTTATTCTCTTTACCGGCAGTGTTAAGGGAGCAGTAGCCATTGAGTTTTTTATTGATACCGATTATTTTGTTCAGCCGCTGGGAGATGTGACCATAGGAGAAAGGGAGATTGATGCCCAAACCTGGTCGTCAACTCAATATAATGGGCTGACTATGAGAGGTGATACAACTGTCTTTGGTGTGAACTTTATTGATGGAAGAATCAAGGGTTATCCAAAAAACAAGCCCTTCGATGCCAGCATCCCAAATACGATGTATTTCAGGATGGTTAGGGGTAATTTTAACTATGGGCTTAATGATTTTGAGGATAATGGTGACGGAACGGTTAGTGATAATGCTACAGGTCTGATGTGGCAGCAAGCCGATAATGGTGAACTCTATGATTGGGAGGGGGCATTAGAATACTCAGAAAAACTTGAGCTGGCGGAATATTCCGACTGGCGCTTGCCAAATGCTAAGGAGTTACAAAGTTTACTTGATTATTCCCGCTCACCACAGGCTACTAATTCACCGGCTATTGACCCGGTATTTTTTGTCAGTGAGATAAATGATCCCGAGGGTAATCCGGGTCATTACCCCTACTTCTGGACAAGCACCAGCCATCTGGACGGAGCAAAACCATATACTGCAGCCGCATATATTTATTATGGTGAAGCTTTGGCGAAGATGAAAGCAACCATGATGGATGTT
>CAYXQX010000069.1:0-11700 GCA_964467485.1 uncultured Porphyromonadaceae bacterium
AGGCACTGCCTGTGGGGAATGGTCGATTAGGAGCTATGGTATTTGGCAGTAGTGGCGAGGAAAGAATTCAACTTAACGAGGAAACATATTGGTCGGGTGGTCCATATTCCACTGTTGTTAAAGGTGGTTACAAGGATTTGCCTAGAATTCAGGAGTTGATTTTTGATGGGAAGCCTATTGAGGCGCATAAATTATTTGGTCGCAGCCTGATGGGATATCCTGTTGAGCAGATGAAGTACCAATCTTTGGCTAATCTGATGCTTTTCTTTGAAAATGAAGATGAAGTATCTGATTATAGGCGCTGGTTGGATCTGGAGAATGCTACAACAAATGTTGAGTATACTGTTGATGGAGTTACTTATAGCAGGGAGGTATTATCCTCTGTGCCTGATCAGACCATAGCTGTGAGGTTAACTGCCAGCGAGCCTGGACAAATATCTTTCAGGGCTGAACTTCGTGGAGTAAGGAACATGGCTCATTCAAATTATGGGACTGATTATTTCCGTATGAATGGAGTTGGTAATGATGGTCTCAGACTAAACGGCAAGTCGGCTGATTACCTTGGCATCCCTGGGCAAATGAGTTATCAGGCACAGCTTAAAGCCATCCCAGAGGGAGGAAGTATGAAGGTAGAGGGTGCTGAATTGTTTATTGAAGGAGCTGATGCTGTTACCTTATACTTTGTGGCGGCAACCAATTTTGTGAATTATAAAGATGTTAGTGCTGATCCTGTGGCCCGGGTGAATGAGTACATGATGAATCTTAAAGGTAAAAGTTATCCTGATGTAAAAGAGGTTGCTGTCAGTGATTATAAGTCCTTTTTTGAACGAGCAAGTCTGGAGATGACGGATACTGATAACTCTCGTCTTCCAACTGATAAGAGGATGGAGAATTATGAGTCGGAAGATGACCCCAATCTGGCTTCCTTAGCTTACAATTTTGGTAGATATCTTCTGATCTCCTCTTCTCGTCCAGGCACAGAAGCTGCTAATTTGCAAGGTATCTGGAATGAGAAGCAGAATCCTAGTTGGGATTCAAAATATACTACCAATATCAATACTGAAATGAATTACTGGCCGGTAGAATCGGGAAATCTTTCTGATTGTGCAGAGCCGCTTATCACCTTGGTAAAGGAGCTAACTGATCAAGGAAGTGAGGTAGCCAAAGAGCACTACGGAGCTGATGGTTGGGTGTTTCATCAAAATACTGATATCTGGCGTGTGGCGGCACCTATGGACGGACCAACCTGGGGTACATTTACTGTAGGCGGGGCTTGGTTGGTTACCCATTTATGGGAACACTATTTGTATACGCTGGATCAGGAATATTTAAAAGAAATTTATCCGGTAATCAATGGATCGGTAGATTTCTTCATGGACTTTCTTGTTGAACATCCCAATGGCAAGTGGCTGGTAACCAATCCATCCAATTCGCCCGAAAACCCGCCCCAGGCACCTGGATACAAATATTTCTTTGATGAGGTTACCGGGATGTATTACTTCACTACTATTACTTATGGGTCGAGCATGGATATGCAAATTCTTACAGATCTCTTTGCCTATTATGCTGAAGCATCAAAAATTCTGGGAAAGGATATTGATTATGCAGCCGAAGTTCTGGCAGCCCGCGACAGATTAGTACCACCTCAAATTGGTAAAAATGGGACACTTCAGGAATGGTCTGAGGACTATGCTCAATTGGAAAAGAGCCACAGGCATTTCTCACATATGTATGGTCTTTATCCGGGTAATGTATTATCTGCCAAGCAAACACCTCAGTTTGTAGATGGGATTAAGGCTGTACTGGAACAAAGAGGCGACGGTGGTACAGGCTTCTCAAGAGGGTGGAAAATGGCACTCTGGGCAAGGCTATATGATGGTGAAAGATCGCACAAAATCTTTAAAGGGTATATTAAGGAACAAGCTTATCCTCAGCTTTTTGCCAAGTGTTTTACCCCTCTTCAGGTTGATGGAACCTTTGGTGTAACAGCAGGCATCACTGAGATGCTGATGCAATCGCACGAAGGAGTAATCGACCTGCTACCTGCTCTGCCGACTACCTGGAGCACCGGTAAATTTGATGGTGTTTGTGCCCGTGGAGCTTTTGAGCTGGATATGGAATGGGAGGATGGACAAATTTCAAGTGTGGAGGTTCTTTCGAAAAAAGGACAAACCTGCAGTATCAATCCTAAAACCAAAGTGAAGGTCACATGTAATGGTAAACGTGTTAGGATGAAGGTGATGGATGATGGGACCGTTGTGTTTGATACGGAACCCGGCACTACATATATGTTGGTAAAATAATCGTAGGGACGCATATTTGCGTCCGTTCGAAACGAACAGGTACAATAATATGTTACACGGACACAAATATGCGTCCATACGGAGAAAAAACAAAAACACATACACAAACCAATAATCATGAAATTAAGAATTGCATACATATTGGCATTTGTGATATTATGTTTGGTTCAGGCGTGTAATATAAAAAATACTCCCCCGAACTTCATTCTAATCTATGCTGATGATCTGGGATACAGCGATATAGGATGTTTTGGATCGGAGCTTAATAGAACTCCAGCTATCGATAAGATGGCGGATGAAGGTGTACGTCTGACTAGTTTTTACAGTACATCAGGAGTATGTACTCCATCCCGATCCAGTTTAATGACCGGATGTTATCCTGTTCGTGTAGGGATGGATGAAAATGACCAGGGATTTTGGGTACTATTCCCTATGGATAAAAAAGGCCTTCATCCTGATGAAATAACTGTTGCTGAGGTTTTGAAAGAGCAAGACTATGCCACAGCCTGCATTGGAAAATGGCATTTGGGTGACCAGCCTGAATTTCTTCCTACACGTCAGGGCTTTGATTATTATTACGGTATCCCATATAGCAATGATATGGGAAGGGGAGGTAATAATCCCCCGCTACCTATTATGCGTAATGAACAAGTAATTGAAGCTCCTGCTGATCAGAGTACACTTACCAAAAGATATACTGAGGAGGCAATTGCCTTTATCCAGGCAAATGCAGATAATTCCTTCTTCCTGTATCTCCCACATACAATGCCACACGTACCACTATTTTCAAGTCCGGAGTTTGCCGGAAAATCGAATAATGGAAAATATGGAGACGCAATTGAGGAGATTGATTGGTCGACAGGTGAGATTGTTAACACCCTGATTGAATTAGGTATTGATCAAAACACCCTGGTCGTTTTCACTTCTGATAATGGAGCGACCAGGAGAGGCAGTAACCTTCCTTTTTCCGGGGGTAAGTGTGGCATTCAGGAGGGTAGCATGAGAGAGCCTTGTGTTATGTGGTGGCCCGGAACAATCCCGGCAGGTTCAAGCAGCTCTGAGCTTATGAGTACTCTTGATATTCTGCCAACATTTGCCAGTCTGACAGGAGGAGAAGTCCCCCAGGACAGGGTGATTGATGGATTAGATTTGAGCTCTGTAATTCTTGGTAAAGAAGGAGCAAAGAGTCCACATAATGTTTTTTACTACTATTTCATGTCGCAGTTGCAAGCTGTTCGTTCAGGAAACTATAAATTGTATCTGGAAATGGATAAGAGACAATATGGCTGGACCAGAAAGATTGAGAAAGCTGAGATGGAATTGTTTGATCTTGAGAAAGATCCAGCGGAGAAGATCAATATTGCTGACAAACATCCGGAAATTGTAAATCGTCTTTTGGAATTTGCGGACAAGGCCAGAGAGGATATGGGTGATTTTGAGCGACCGGGGAAAAATGCACGACCTGCAGGCTGGGTTGATAATCCAAAAAGGCAAGAAATAGGACGGTAGGGACGCATAATTGCGTCCGTTCGAAACGTATGGGTAAAATGTTTGTAAAATGTGCCCATGCGAACATTATAATGATTTGTTACACGGATGCAATTTTGCGTCCTTACCATGGAAAAACCTAACGTTGGATATGAGAGCAAAGATCATTTTATTATTATTCTGTATTTCATCCATTTGTTCAGCCCAACAAATAACAAAAATCACATCGACCACCCTGCCTCTTCGCTGGGAGGATGCGATGATATCAGGTAATGGTTCTACTGGAATAATGGTGATGGGATTGCCTTTAGAGGAGCTGATCATAGTTAATCATGAGAAGCTGTGGGTGCCTGGTAACGATTTTCGACCGATTACACCAGAACTCAAGGATTCGTGGCCTAAGGCGATGAAAATAGCTCAGGAAGGCAGATATCTGGATGCAGATATGTTTATTGGTGAGGAGGCCACCCGATTGAATAAGGAGATGTATGGCGAGGACTGGAAAGGAGGGCGTCCGAGATACGACAGAACACATCCAGGCTTTCATTTACATATCAAAACTGAAAGCAATGGTAACATCCGGTCTTACAGGCGAGAGACAAATATGGAGACTGGTGAAGTTTCAGTTTTCTGGACAGATAACAGGGGCGATTGGGAGAGGAAGATTTTTGTGTCCCGCACGGATGATGTGATTGTTATGGAAATTATTCCGCCTGCAGGATATAGCTTCAATGCAAACATCAGGATAAGTGAGGCTCCAGGTAAATTGGAGGGGGATATGAAATCTGTGGATATCAGACATGAGGGGGATGAGCTCTATTTCAAAGGAACATACGGACGCCTGCAGGGTAAAAATAAATCTGAGGGATATCAGGCACTGGGGCATATTGTTTTGACAGGAGGGCGGCTGAGGAGCGTTGAAAATGAGAGGATTGATATTCTTGGTGCAGAGAAAGTGGTAATGAAAATGCGCTTTGAATATCTTGATATTGCTGAAAAGGATAATAAGAAAGGTTTAAGGGAATCTGTAGTTGCTTTACCAGATGATTATACCACTTTACTGGCAAAGCATACCGCTGTTCATTCAGAGATGTTTAATCGGGTGCAACTGGATCTTGATGGTAGCTCTGTTGAGACTGTTTCTAATGAAGAGTTAATTGAGGATGCAACAAAAGGCGAATCATTATCCAGTTATTTTGAGCGGATGCACGCTATTGGCAGATATGCACTAATCTGTGGAGGTACAGGTGAATTAGCACCTACATTAATGGGGCTGTGGGGGAATGAATGGAACCCACCATGGGATGGTCGATACACCTTCGATGCTAATCTTAACCTGGCGATGGCAGCTGTTGCCCAAGGCAATTTACCGGAAGTGACGGATACATACGCTAATTTCCTTTCACTCAATATGGATGAATGGAGAGAAAATGCAAAGAGGCTTTATGGATGTGATGGAGCAGTTTCAGATTTATGTCAGGGATGGCGACATGGTGCGGTATTAATGCCTACCTACCCCTGGACAGGCGGAGTAGGTTGGTTGGCAACTTATTTGTACGATCATTACCTATTCACTCAGGATAAGGAATTTCTTAGAGCAAAAGCCATACCTATGCTAAAGGATGCTGCCGATTTCTATGTGGATTTTCTTAAAAAATATCCTGATGTAAACGGACGATATACCTTTTATCCTTCTATATCACCTGAGAATGAACCTGAAATTGAAAATCAGGATCAGACAACCAATGTAGTACCAAATGCTACTGGAGAGATTGCTATTTGTAAGGAGGTGCTAACTAATCTTCTGAAAAGCTATGATCTTCTAGGTATTACAGATAAAGACATAGATGAATATAAAAGTGTTCTTGCCAAACTTCCTGATTATGTAATCAATGAAGATGGTGCATTGGCTGAATGGGCTTATCCTGGTTTTGGGGACAATTATAACCATAGACATGCTTCTCATTTGTATCCGGTTTATCCGGGATTGGAGATTACACCCGAGAATACTCCTGATCTTTATGGTGCTGCAAAAATGGCAATGGAGAAAAGGCTTGAGGCAGGATTAGGTAATAATTCTGCCCATGGATTTATGCATATTAGTCTCGTAGCAGCAAGGTTGAGAAATGCCGATTTGATGCGAACTATGCTTACCAAATTTGCCAGTCTTCCTTTTGTAAACAGTAGTTTTATTACCTGCCATAACCCAGGACCAAGGATCTATAACCTGGATGCCTGCTTCAGTATGCCGGCCGTGATGACAGAGATGCTAGTGTATTCAGAGCCTGGATTGATAGAGATTTTGCCAGCTACTCCAATGGATATATTTCCCAAAGGAACAATAAGCGGACTTCTTGCCAGGGGTGGAATCGAGATAGTGAGTCTCCACTGGAATGATGCTTTGGGCTTGATAAATGTTCGGTTGAAATCCAAAACCAAGCAGAGTATTCAATTTCAGCTTGGTCCAATTATGAGAACTGCCAGTGCTGCCAATCCAGAACAGCGCTCTTTGATATCAGGAAAAAAGTATGGTCCCTGGACACTTGATTTACCAGCAGGGGAATCTGTAATGTTGCACTGTAAATATTAAGGCTATGAAAGTTAAACATTACCAAATACCGTTAATTGGATTAGGCATTCTTTTTATAAGCCTTTTCTTGACCTCCTGTCAATCAGGTGACTCTGCTGATAATCAACCAAATATTGTTTTCATACTGGCTGATGACCTTGGATGGGCCGACCTCCCCCTATATGGTAATCAGTTCAATGAAGCACCAAATATTAGCAAACTGGCTGAGGAAGGAATGCACTTCGATAATGCCTATGCAGCCTGTCCCGTCTGTTCTCCAACAAGAGCAAGTATTCAATCAGGCCAATATCCGGCAAGGGTTGGTATAACTGATTTCATTACCGGACATTGGCGACCATTTGAGGAGGTTACTGTGCCTATCAACAGGACGCAATACCTGCCCCAGGAAAATATCACATTTGCTGAAAAACTGAAAGAAGCCGGATATGCAACAGCCTATTATGGTAAGTGGCATTTGGGCTGGGGAGATTATGAACCTCTTAAACAGGGCTATGATGAACAGGCGGCCTACAGTGGTGGGGGATTTTATGGGTATCCTGAGAAAATGGTTCCGCCTCATGAATTTCCGGAAGGAAAAATTCTCTCCGAAGCATTGACAGACCTCAGTATTTCCTTCATCGAAAAAAATCAGGATAAGCCATTTTTACTTTTCTTATCTCATTATGATGTTCATGTCCAGCTTGATGCTCAGACAGAATTGATTGAGAAATACATTGCTAAAGAAAAAGCTGAAGGATACCCAGGCAATGCTGTATACGCTGCCATGATTGAGAATATAGATATTAGTGTAGGACGCATAGAAGCGAAACTGGAGGAATTGGGATTGGACGAGAATACCCTGGTGGTCTTTTTTTCCGACAATGGCGGCTTACGAAGCAGGTTTGACAATATCCCATTGATAGAGAAATCCAAGCTGCATTATTTTGAAGGCGATTCATTACAATACATAGCTACTTCTAATGCACCATTGAGAATGGAGAAGGGAACAGTGTACGAAGGGGGCATCCGCGAGCCTCTGATAGTTAAATGGCCTGGAAAAGTAAAACCCGGAACATTAAATACTTCTATCGTTACTAGTGTAGATTTCTATCCCACATTCCTCGATATTGCCGGTATCACTCCTGATCCGATGCAGAAACTTGATGGAAAAAGTTTGAAGAATATTGTGATGAAGGGAGAAGAGGATTATGATAGAGCTATTTTCTGGCACTATCCTGTATATCACCATGATGTACCAGCTAGTGCAGTAAGGAAAGGTGATTATAAACTTATTGAAAATCTTGTGGATGGGAGCTTTCAATTATATAATCTTGCTGTGGATATATCAGAATCTAAAAACCTTGTCGATTCTAATCCAATAAAATTTGAGGAGATGAAAAGTATTCTAAAATCCTGGCAAAAAGATGTTAAAGCAGAATTTCCTAAACCTAATCCTGATTTTAATCCTGCGAAAAGATATGAATGGGGAAGGCATCCGGGTCGTTGATAAAACACAAAAATACTACCATGACTAATCTAAAGAGTATTATAAGTCTCAGCCTGATATGCTTAATTCTTCTGTCTTGTAACAATCAAGGGAAGGACGAGTCTCCCCGACAAAAAATAAATTTTGATTTTGACTGGTCCTTCTCGAAGAGGGATTTTCCTGATGCAAAAGAAGTAGAATTCGACGACAGTCGATGGCAGGTTCTGGATATCCCTCATGACTGGAGCATAAATGATACCTTCAGTAAGGATAATCCTACAGGAAGGCCGGGTGGTTTTGCTTCAGGAGGGGTAGCTTGGTATCGAAAAAAATTTGATTTATCTGACAAGGATAAGGATGCTCTTTTATCCATTGAGTTTGGCGGGGTTTATGAGAATAGTGAGGTGTGGATAAATGATAATTATTTGGGACAGAGGCCTTTTGGTTACATCAGTTTTTCTTATGATCTCACTCCTTTTCTAAATTTCAAAGGGGAGAATACTATTGCTGTTAGGGTGGATAATTCCAAACAACCAAACGCCAGATGGTATACGGGCTCGGGGATTTATCGTCATGTGTGGCTGATTTCGACCAACAAGTTGCATTTTGAACGCCATGGGGTTTATGCTACAACTAATATCGAATCACTTGAAAAGGCGTTTGTGGAGTTAAGTACTAGGGTAATAAATGATTTTGATGTTAACCAGACTTATAGTCTTGTTTCAGAGTTGTACTCATCAGATGATCAGCTGCTTGCTGAAATTGAAACGATATTAAATATTGAGGGGAAAGGAAGTCGGGAAAGCACCCATAATCTCTCCGTTCTAAATCCTGTTTTATGGTGTCCCGATAATCCCCATCTATACAAGTTGATATCCCTCATTAAGCAGGAAGGTGTTGTAGTTGATAAGGTAGAGAGCAATATTGGTATACGTTATTTTGAGTTTTCCGCCGATGAAGGTTTTTCTCTCAACGGAGTGAGTATGAAAATGAGGGGGGTAAATAATCATGGAGATCTTGGTGCAATAGGAGTTGCGATGAATGACAGGGTTTTGGAGCGCAGGCTTGAAATCTTGAAGGAGATGGGATGCAATGCCATTCGCACTGCTCACAACCCTCCATGCGAAGAGCTATTGGATATGTGTGATAGAATGGGTTTTATGGTTATGGATGAAGCTTTTGATGAATGGTTAGAATCATGGCCATTTGGGGGAGTAAAGAAGCCCGAGGGTAAGGCAAAGTATGGTTATCACTTACATTTTAATGAATGGGCAGAGAAGGATCTTACTGAATTGATTAGACGAGATAGAAATCATCCATCTGTAATACTATGGAGTGTTGGGAACGAGATTCCTGATGCGTGCTTTGAAGTGGGTGCAGAGCGATTGAAGAAGCTGATGGCTGTTGTAAGGAATTTGGATACTACAAGGCCTGTTACAGCAGGAATTACCCATATGCACCTTGCTAATGAAAGTGGTTTTGCCAGTCTTTTGGATGTGACTGGTTATAATGGGGGAGGTGGATCGGCCTTTATGTATGAAAAGGATCATGAAACATATCCTGAGCGAAAATTCTTAGCTACCGAGGTGCCTCACTCTTTTCAAACAAGGGGTATTTACAGGACAAAATCGTGGTATAGAGGACAAAATCCGCTGGGAGGAATATTTAAGGTTCCGGATCTGACAGAAGAGGAAGTGTTTCCTGATGTTCCCAGGTACTACAGCTCGTCATATGACAATGCTATGGTACGCATTGGGGCCCAGGATTCCTGGCAACGAACACGTGATTTCTCCTTTATGGCAGGTGAGTTTCGCTGGACAGGGTTTGATTACCTGGGTGAAACAATGTTTGGGTGGCCGGCTAAATTCTGGAATTTTGGCATAATTGACATGTGTGGCTTTCCAAAGGATACTTATTATTTCTATCAGAGTCAGTGGACAGAAGAGCCTATGGTTCATATTCTTCCTCATTGGAATTGGGAAGGCAAGGAGGGTGTTGAGATTCCTGTTGTGGCATATTCCAATTGTGAGAGTGTGGAGTTGTTCCTCAATGAGCAGTCGCTTGGTGAGAAAGTTATGGGAGACAGTGTGGACTTAGTTTGGAAGGTCCCCTACGAAGCTGGTGTTTTGAAAGCTGTGGGTAAAAATCAGGATAAAGTTTCTTGCGAAAAGATAATATTTACGGCCGAAGTTCCTTCAAAAATTCAATTACTGGCAGACCGCAAAACGATCAAGGCTGATAATCAGGATGTAGTTCATATTGAGGTGAATATTCTTGATGATCGGGAAAATTTTGTACCAACAGCATCCAATATGATTAATTTTTCAATCGAAGGGGAGGGGACTATTATTGCAGTTGATAATGGTGATCCGCTTTGTGAGCTAAGCTTTGCAGAAAAATCCAGACCGGCTTTTAACGGAAAATGTCTGGTTATTGTTAAATCAACAGGGAAGCCTGGAGCGATTACTATTCATGCTGAATCGGAAGGATTAATTAGTGAAGATATCAGGATAGGAGCAAAATAAATAAAAGGCAGTTGATTCTTCAACTGCCTTTTATTGGTATTTTATTTGTAATTCCCCCTTCACCTTTTAAGGGAAGGGGGTCAGGGGGATAGGTGAAACCACCTACAACACCCCGCCTGCTGCTTTGAATTTCTTCTCCAGGGCAGGAAGTTTATTGTTATATAGATCAGCAATAGTAGCTGGTTGACCTTTGAAGCCTTCTTTTGCAAGATTATATTGCTCCTTCTGGGCTCCTGATAGATTTACATGAGCGCCTGAGGTTGCATATCCTGCAAAACGTAAGCTGCTATATACAGATATCTTGGTACCGAAACCACCACTGACAATCTTAGTAACAGCATCAACTTCTTTTTGAAGAGCATTAATATCGGCAACAAGGAAATCACCTTCAACAGGTAATCCTGAAGTTGCTCCCTTCATAAAGCTCAGTCGCTTATTCATGTCGCTCAGCTTCATTCGTGCGGATGATACTTCAGCACTCAACTTATTCAATTCCATGGCAAAGTCGAATTTCTCCTGATAATCAGGGGTGCCTAATGCATTTGGAAGAGCTTTTATCTTGAATGTTTTTGGTTCGGCCAAACGGGTGAATGCACCATTCATATCTTTATCAATTGCAACCTTGTATGTGCCAGGTACACACTGAATACCTCTATTTGACAGATATGAGAAGTCCCAGTTTAGGCTACCGTAGCCTTTTTTTAGTGGAGCTGTCATCTTCTTCATGATATTGCCATCCATATCATAAATAGTAAAGACCAATTTAGGCTTAACTTCAGTTTTCTCTGCTCTAAGATCAGCTTCTGAAGGATTTGGTTATTTTTCTCCTGTTTTCAAAGCGGATTTTTGAGCTTTCATTCTCTTTGAATTATGACTTGAAAAGCCATCTTTGATGAAGTAGTCAATTTTTGCACCAGGTCGTGGATTAGAAACTTTAAAAAAGACAGCACCCTGATAATTTAAGTTGCTTGATGGGAAATACATCAAAGCCTCTTTAATATCAAAAATATGAGCATCTTTTTCGTTTATCTCTTCGCTAAGCTGTCGTAGAATTGAATAGTTATCCAGTATATAGAAGCCTCTACCAAAAGTAGCTACTGCGATGTCGTTTTCACGTTTCTGTATAGTCAAATCCTTAACCATAGCAGGAGGCAGACCGCTTTTCAGTTGAATCCATTTTTCACCACCATCAATAGTAGTTTGACCTGACTTCTGCCATGCAATAGGAGTTTTGATATAACTCGTTCCGTCAGCCGTATTGTCAAGGTTTGGCGGAACTTCAACCCATTTGCCAGCCTCAATCGTAGTCGCCTCGGCACTTTCAGCCTT
>CAYXQX010000070.1:0-11689 GCA_964467485.1 uncultured Porphyromonadaceae bacterium
TTCATGATTTATAATTTTTTGACAGTATTTCAAATGTAAGAGATATAGAACCTGCAAGCAATACGGCTCGACATGAATAAAGTTAAAAAAGCTTAATCCACACTTTTTAGATGAGTCCCCTGGCAATGTCCTTTATCAGAACCCAAGCTGCTTCAACATGGGTCTTTTCAACGTAGGTCTGGCCTACAACCATTCTCAGGGTATATTTGCCCCCTACCCTGGTATGTGTCAGGAATATTTTACCTGATTCATTCAACTTTTTCTCCAGCATCTCATTAAGCTTATCAATCTCCTGTTCATTATTAACCCCGGCAGGGATATAGCGGAAGCAAACAAGATTAAATAAGCGTTTTGACATGATCTCAAAATCTGCACTTTTATGAATCCATAACTCAAGGTCTTTGGCTATTGAAATATGATAGCGCAACTTTTCCTGTATACCTGAAACCCCAAAATTCCTGATCACAAACCATAACTTCAGAGCCCTAAAGCGTCGACCCATAGGGATACCCCAATCTCGATAATCTTTCACCTTCCCCATTGAAAAAGTCTTTAGATACTCTGGAAGAATCTCAAATGTCTTTACCAGCAACTCCGGTTCCTTAACAAAGTAGGCTGTGCAATCGAAATGTGTAAACATCCATTTGTGGGGATTGAATACAAAACTATCAGCTCTTTCAACTCCCTTTATCATCCACCTAAATTCAGGCAGAATCAAAGCTGTACCTGCAAAGGCAGCATCTATATGAAACCAGAGATTATGTTTCTGGCAAATCTTGCTTATCTCATCAATAGGATCAACGGCGGTTGTCCCTGTAGTGCCGATAGCAGCTACTACAGCAAGTGGTTGATATCCCATTTCCAAATCCCTTAATACAAATTTCTCCAATTCTGATGGAATCATGGCGAGATCTTCATCAACCGCAATTTTCACTACATTATTTCTTCCAATACCAGCAATTTTTGCTGACTTTTCTATTGAGGAATGAGCCTCAGTAGAACAATAAATTCGGAAAATGGGCTGCTCCAGATAACCATTCTCATTGATCAGAAAATCGGTTTTCTTCTCTCTGGCAGTAAGTAGGGATGTTAGCGTTGCTGAAGAGGCACCATCCTGTATAACACCCTCCCATTCAGAAGGTAAACCTGTCATTTCAATTAGCCACCTCATCATCTGCTCCTCAAGCTCAGCAGCGGCTGGTGAAGTATCCCATATCATGCATTGAGCAGCCATGGTGGCAGTAAGCATCTCTGCTAAAAGACTCGGGTATGAAGCATTTGCAGTAAAATATGCGTAATAATTAGGACTCTGCCAGTGAGTCATTCCAGGCAGGATACGGGTTTCAAAATCAGCCAATATTCTATCCATTGGTTCACTCTCCAAAGGCGGATGATCGGGAAGACCTCGAATAATATCCCCGGGCTCAACATTTGCTTTTACCGGAAATTGTTCAATATCCTTGTGGTAATCAGCCATCCAATCAGCCATCTCATGAGCTAATTTGCGGAATTCATCATTATCTATCATAAGTGGAAATTTTGATCCAATTTATACATAAGAATTTGTTTGTATGCAAGAAGAAATAAAAATTTTGAAAATATTCTGTGATGAATGCTGAGGGAAAAGCAGTTTATAATCAAAGACTCTATCCAATTGATTATAATTCTTATATTTACCCCGAGGAGCTATTTTGAATAGATAGTTTTTTTTAATTCCTTTATCCAACTAAATCTTAAAAAGTGACAAATATGAAAAAGAGCATTAAGACTTTTATCGTGCTAACCGTATTAGCATTACTCGGAACAAGCGTTTATTCTCAAAGTGTCACCGGAAAATGGAGAACTATTGATGATGAAACAAATAAACAAAAATCCGTTGTTGAAGTTTTCATCAAGGGCGGTAAGCTTTATGGGAAAATTCTAAAAACCTGGGATGATGATGGCGTAACACCAACTAACAAAAAATGTGAAGATTGCAAAGGTAACCTTCTCAACAAGCCAATAATTGGAATGCAAATAATTAACGGCCTGGAAAGAGATGGTAAAGTATGGAGAGGGAAAAAGGGAATTCTTGATCCTGGTAATGGTAAATTTTACAATGTTAAAATCTGGGCCGAAGGCTCCAAAACACTGATTGTAAGAGGTGCAATCGGACCAATAGGACGAAAACAAACTTGGCATAAGGTTGTAGAATAGATCTTGTTGATGTCATAAAAAAAGAGGCCAACAAAATTGTTGGCCTCTTTTTTTTCCTATCTATGATTATCTGAACCTAAACCGTCCTCGTCCTCCATTAATTGGATTCGCATCCAATGCCCACATCCCTCTTCCATGTGTTGCGATCACGATAATATTGTCTCTTGGATGAACAATCAAATCATGAACATAAGTAGAAGGCAAATCACCCAGGACAGACCATGACTCACCATCATCCTTGCTCACAAAGACACCATTGTCTGTACCAACATATAGTATTCCGGCTCTTTTAGGGTCCTCGCAAATAACATTTACTGTACCCGCAGGAATATTAGCTGAAATATCCTTCCAGGTTTTACCATAATCTTCAGACTTCCATACGTATGCAGCAAAATCGTCATTCCTTTTTCCGTTTTGGGTGACATAAACAGTTCCTAAATTGAATTTTGATGCCACTGCCCGACTGATCCATCTATGTGGAATTAATCCTGATGTTATCTCTGTCCAATTTTTTCCACCGTCTTTAGTAACATGCAAGCGTCCGTCGTCCGTCCCAGCATAAATCAATCCATATTTTATAGGTGATTCAGAGATTGTAAAGAGTGTTTGATAAGGAATATCTCCCAATTGCTTAGGATCATTATATGTTAGATCAGGACTAATCTTCTCCCATGTATCTCCCATATCCATCGACCTAAAAACACATTGCATTCCATGATAAAGGATATCAGGGTTATGTGGTGAAAGAAAAAATGGAGCAACCCACTGGCCTCTAAGAGGATCTTCATCTTCATAAACTTTGGGAAGAATACGCTTTCTCTCACCAGTTTCCAGGTTGGTACGACTAATCGAACCGTAAAAGCCAGCTGAATACACAATATTAGGATCCCGTGGATCGATAGCATGACTGCTTCCTTCTCCACCTGGAGCTCCTTCCCAATCAGTTGCTGGTATTCTATCTCTACCCCTGGAAAGATCAACTACTCCTCTTCGGCTACCATGATCCTGGATTGACCCATAAACCCTGAAAGGCTCATCCATGTCATAACCTAAATTAAAAAATTGAACCGCCGGAAGATTAGTCGTATTCTGCTTCCAGCTTTTACCGCCATCATAAGAGATTACTACTCCACCATCATTGTTGTTAACCAGGTAATCTGAATTATTTGGATCAATCCACAAACCGTGATGGTCGCTATGCATTCCCCTTAAACTCTTAAAAGTTCTACCTCCATCTTTTGAAACATGCAGTCCCAGTCCCATAGTATAAATAGTGTTCTCATCATTGGGATCCACTCTAATCTGGGCAAACACCCACCCATAAGTCGAAGAATGGCGTTCCATATAAGTCTTCATTTCAGGAGTTTGTCCACTCGTTTGCTTCCATGTCTTGCCCTTATCGTTGGAACGATAGACTGTTGCTCCTTTAATAACACCCTCTTTAGACCGTCCATAAGAATCAGTTTCACCACTATCACCAGATGTCCTTGATAACTCATAATTATCAACAAAAGCATATACAACTTTTGGATTTGAACGAGCTATATCAATACCTATTCTACCTCTGAACTTAGCCTCAGGTAAGCCCTGATTAATCATCTCCCAGCTCTTACCTCCATTAGTGGTTTTCCATATTCCTGAATTGGTATAATTTGGTTCTGCCCTTGGATCATTCCACTTCAATCGTATTCTTTGCCAGGTAGTAGCATACAATGTATTTGGATCTTTGGGATCCATAACCAAATCGTTCGCCCCAGTCAACTCATCTATATATAATACTTTTTCCCAGAACTTCCCACCATCAGTAGTTTTATAGATTCCTCTCTCCTCATTAGTAGTCCACTCATTTCCTCCAGCTGCAACATAAACTATATCAGTATTTTTCGGATTGATGACAATTCTTGCTATGGTATTAGTGCTCTCCAATCCCATATTTTTCCAAGTCTTACCCCCATCTGTAGATTTATAAATTCCACAACCCGCATGAGAGCTTCTGAAGATATTAGGTTCACCAGTACCAACCCATACTACCTCTTGATTTTTTGGATCAAGCTCTATATCACCTATTGAGGTAGTAACTTCATTCTCAAAAATAGGATCCCAACTTACTCCCTCATTGGTAGTTTTCCAAACGCCACCAGAAGCAGTAGCTGCATACATGGTGTAGCTTTCCCCTTTTGGTTGAACAACAGCCACATCGGTGGCCCTCCCGCTGGTATTCATAGGCCCCAGCAACTGCCAATGCTGATCTTTAAATTCGGAGCTGGCTTTTAATGCCTGATGCTTTTTAAATAATTCAAGCCTTACCTTACCATCCATTACAGGTGACTTTTGAGCCATTGTTTTTGGCCCAATACCTATTGTAAGAACGAGCAAAGCAATAATCAACCCAAGAACTTTTTTGAAATTTTTATTCATTTTACAGGTATTAATAATGTGTGTCTATTATTGAAAATTATCTTCTTTGAAATCGTGAACCTCTGCTGCTTACAGGATTCATATCCAGAGCAAACATCCCTCTTCCATGTGTGGCAACAACCATGATATTATCTCTGGGATGGATAATCAGGTCATGAACATAAGTTGATGGCAGATCACCCAGGACTTCCCAGCTTTCCCCCCGGTTCTTAGAAATGTAAACACCCACATCAGTTCCAACATAAAGAATATCAGGATTAATAAGGTCTTCCTTAATTACATTAACAGGACCAACAGGAATATTAGCTGAAATATCTGTCCAGGTTGCACCATAATCCACAGAAGTCCATATATAAACCTGGAAATCATCATCGCGTTTCCCATTCTGAGTCATGTAAACACGACCCATCTCATATTGAGAAGCCACAACTCTGGAAATCCACTTATTCTTAGGCAATCCATTAAGAATCTCTGTCCACTCTTCGCCACCATTCTTTGTTACATGAAGTCGACCATCATCCGTTCCGGCATAAACAAGACCATACTTAAGAGGTGATTCTGACAAAGCAGATATTGTTTGATACGAAATATCCCCTATTTTATTTATGTCATTATAAGTTAAATCAGGAGATATCTTCTCCCAGGTACTGCCCATATCCTTAGATCTGAATACATACTGCATTGCGTGGTAAATAATGTCCGGATTATGAGGAGAAAGAATAAATGGGGCAACCCATTGACCTCGCAATGGCATTTCGCCTTCATCCAATACTGGCAGGATATTTTTGCTTCTTCCACCTTTTCCCAGATCTGATCTACTTAAACTTCCATAAAATCCACATGAATAAACAATATTCGGATCTCTGGGATCAACAGCGTGGGTCGAACCTTCTCCTCCTGGAGCACTTTTCCATTCCACCGGAGGAATATTATCTCTACCTCTATCTAGCTTAACCTCCCCACTAAATGAGAAATGATCCTGAACAGAGCCATAAACCTTAAAAGGATCACCCATATCATAACCAACATTATAAAATTGTATCACCGGGATATCCACAAAGTGTTTCCAGTTATCTCCACCGTCATAACTTACATTAACACCACCATCATTGCCACTCAACAGATAATTCGAATTTTGGGGGTCAACCCAAAGGGCATGATGATCCATATGAATACGATTTTCGCGCTTAAAAGTCTTTCCTCCGTCTGTTGAGGTGTTCAAAAACAAGCCCATAGTATAAATCTTGTTTTCATCTTGTGGATCAACCCTTATCTGACTGAAAACCCAACCATAAGTACCGGAATGTCCCTCCATATATCCTTTCATTTTTTTTGACTGCCCACTCATTAATTCCCATGCTCCACCACCATTAGTAGTTTTATAAACAGCAGCCCCCTTTATAACATCTGCTCTGGGGCGTCCATAAGCATCAGTCTGACCGGCCTTGGCCTTGTAAGCAATTTCGTAATTATCCAGTAAAATATACAGAACCTGAGGATTTGTAGGTGAGATATCTATACCAATCCTACCACGATGCTCAGGTATTGGAAGTCCAGTATTAATCTGCTCCCAGTTCTGCCCTCCATCAGTCGTTTTCCATATACCACTTCCACTATATCCCTTATATGTTCTTGGATCATTCCACTTATTCCTGACTCTCTGCCAGGTACAGGCATACAATGTATTTGGATCAGAAGGATCCATAAGCAAATCGTTTGCCCCGGTCATATCATCTATAAACAGCACCTTTTCCCAGGAATTTCCCCCATCAGTAGTTTTGTATACACCACGATCAGGATTAGTGGTCCATTCATTTCCTGAAGCCGCAACATATACAATATTGGTATTTTCAGGATTGATCACAACGCGGCCAATAGTATTAGTGTTATCCAGCCCCATATGCTTCCAGCTGGCTCCCCCATCTGTGGTTTTATAAATACCGCAACCGGCCATGGAGCTTCTGAAAATATTTGCCTCACCTGTTCCAACCCAAACTACATCTGAATTCTTAGGATCAATCGCCAGATCACCAATATCTGTAGTTACCTGATCATCGAAAGTGGACTCCCAGGTTACTCCCTCATTCTCTGTTTTCCAAACTCCGCCGGAAGCAGTTGCAACCCAGATGGTGTAATTCTCACCCTTTGGTTTAACAGCCTCAACATCAGTGGCACGCCCACTAAGGTTTATTGGTCCAAGAAATTGCCAATGGAGTTCAGCATACTCAGAATCCTTCTTAAGCTGCAGATGCTTATCAAAGCGTTTCAAACGATCCTGACCATCAGTTACAGGTAGTTTTTGAGCTGAGCAAATTCCAATAATAAAAAGTGAGAGAAAGAGAATTGTTAGTTTTTTCATAATGGCTTATGTTTTTGATATAGGTAAAATCCTACTTCAAATTTAAACCAGTAACAATCCTAAACGAAACTAAAGATGTTGATTTAAGGAATTTTAACAATTATCTCTTTTTAGACAATTGAAATATTAATTCCCCCGAGCTAAGCAAATCTTCATGACTCAGAAAATAGCATGACCCCTCACCTTCTTTTCCCGACTGACCAGTCCCCTTCTTTCCTGCCTTCCTGATTCCCTGCTTTACGGCCTTTAAATAGGGATATTTTGCTGGATCTTTATCGGTAGATAATACTATTTCGCCTACAGGATAATACTTCTCATCTAATTTTATCCTGATTTTACTAAACACAGGTGTAGTAAGAGCATATTCCGGCTTTCCGGGACAAATTGGGTAAAACCCCATCATGCTGTACATCAGCCAGGCTGAAAGAGTTCCTGCATCATCATTACCAGGCAGTCCTCCAGCTTCAGTTGAGAAATAATTTCTGATACAATCTCGAATATACTTTTGAGTCTTCCACTCCGATCCTTTGATATAGTTAAAATACCATGGGTATCCAATATCAGGCTCATTGGTCATGTCGAAAAGAGAATCGGTGAAACTTTTTTCAAGTCTTGATTCAAATACCCTGGCACCCCCAGACAATTCAATAAGATTAGGAATTGCATGCGGCAGGCTGAATGAATAGTTCCAGGAGGTCCCTTCGTGAAAGCCATGGGATGGTTCAAAATTCTCACCCATAAGAGGATCAAATGGTTCAAAAAATTCACCATTCTCTTTAACAGGCCTCAATAAACCATAAGCCGGGTCAAAATATCTTGAATATCCATGCGACCTCTCTCTCAAAACATCCGCTTCTCTATCATATCCAATAGCCCTGGCAAATTCCGACAAACTCCAGTCAGCAATATAATATTCAACAGCTTGTGACACTGAGTTATCAAAATCCCGTTTGATGGGGATATAAGCGTTCTTCAGATAAAAATCATTATCCTTTCTAATACTATTCTGAGCAGATGGCGCAAAAGCATGATGGGACATAGCCTTCCAGGCAAGATCAGTATCAAAATCTGTGAGACCTCTCATATATGTATCAGAGATCACAACCAGAGATGGATCACCCTCCATCACATTGAATTCCTGGCCGGCAAACTCCCACTTTGGTAGAGAACCGCTTTCCTCATACATTGCTAGCATAGAGTTTACCATTTCGAGCTGTTGCTCTGGAAACAATAATGATTTCAATGGATGCAAAGTCCTGTAAGTATCCCACAGTGAGAACATTGTAAATCTATTACCCTTATCTAATTTCATCGTATTACCATCCCCCATAGAAGGATATTCCCCATTTACATCCTGAAAAATATTGGGATGCAATAAGGTGTGGTAAAAAGCTGAATAAAACATTTCTTTATCCTCTTCTGATCCACCTTCCACTTCAATCCTCGACAGCAAATCAGACCACTGAGTTTGTGTACCTGACAGCACTTTGTCAAACTGAAAACCATTCTGCTCTGCATCAAGATTTAGACGAGCATTTTCCATGCTTACATAAGAAATACCCAGCTGCACCATAATCTCTTCATCCTTACTAGTATCATATGAAAATATTACCCCAATATCCTCACCTGCCATATCTCGTCTGTAGTTTTCATATATTTTATACTTACCACTAGTTGATGACCACTGGCTCCGTGGTCCGGCCAGCTCCTTTTGCTTTTTCCAATAGCGAATACTCCGAGGCTCCTTCGAAAGCCTGACAAAAAAGTACACAGGAAAAACATCCTGAGGATTATAACAAAAAGTTCCCATTAGCTTCATACCTTCTATTTCGGTATTAGAAACTCTACGTATATATGCTCCCGATTCATTTGTTAATCCATGTCCCAGATTTAACAAGATATGAGATTCTCCCTCCGGAAAAGTATATTGAGATAATCCTGATCTTGTTGTTGCAGTCATTTTTGCTAATACATCATGTTTATCAAGCATGGCAGAATAATACCCTGGACTAGCAATCTCTTCCCTGTAGGTAGTTCCATATTTTCCCGGGTCAACCTCAGGGCTTCCTGTAATCGGCATCAAAAGAATACTTCCAAGATCAGGACAACCCACACTACTGAAATTGACATGGGCAAATCCTATCATAGTATTGTTCTCGTATACATAAGGTGTTGAACACCATCCATCATCAGTATTTATGACATTCCCCTGAGCCTTGTAGGTATTAAAGGGAACCACAGAGACCATGCCCATCGGAGCTACAGCACCTGGGTTGGTTGCACCATAATTACTCGTTCCAATAAAAGGATTAACATAGTCAATCGGCAACTTCTGAGATTGAGAAAATCCTGTAAAGCTAAAAATCAGGAAAAATATTATTGAGAATAACCTTTGATTCATATTTTTTAAAATTATAACCTAAGCTTATAATAATTTAGGTGTCACTTATTACTCTCATATATACCAGTGTTACCCTTTTCCCATATTACCATTAAACTATCGACTATATAAGGATTTTCGGCAGCAATATTTTTTGTTTCGAAAGGATCAGCAAAATAATCAAATAGCTCAACATCAGGAAACTGTTTTCTGTAATACCTGGTAAGGCGGTATTGATCAGTTCTTAAAGAAATACCATTCTTCCAATATCCAAAAGCCTCATTCTCAAAGTCCTTATTAGGACTATTTAATGCAGGCACCAGACTTTTTCCATCTGTCTGATGAGGCATTTCTACACCACATAATTCCAATATAGTAGGATAAAGATCTATGGCACTTACAGGTTCTTCAACAATTTCTCCACTTTTACCATTACCAGGTACTCTAATCAGCAATGCACTTCTAAGAGCATAATCAAAAAGTGAATGTTTTCCCCAAACTCTATGGTCTCCCAGATGCCATCCATGATCGCCCCAAACTACAACAATAGTGTTATCCCACATATCTAAAACCTTTAACTCATTTAAAAGCTTTCCAATCTGTTCATCTGTATAGCTTATAGCTGAAACATAAGCTTTGCGAATCTTCCTGGAATATTCCTCAGACATTGAACTGTCCAGGGAAGCTCTCTCCTCTCCCATGGCATATTGATTAAACTCTCCACTACTGTGTAGGCTAGCCAATGAAATCTCCGATGGGATGCCTGGAGATTCAGAGAGTGGTATATCAATATCATCATACCGATCCCAATATTTCTTAGGTGAATTAAATGGAAGATGAGGCTTAAAGAATCCTACTCCCATAAAAAACGGTTCATCAGGATGTGATTTTTGAAATTCTTTTCTCTCTCTAAGCTTTTTAATAGCCAGATTAGCTGTAAGGCCATCGGGATAACCGTCATCAGCCACATCAGCGCTTTCATAAGGTTTTACCTGCCTTTTCATACTTTGCCGATTTGAGCCATCAGCATATCCAAAAAAAGCATTCCAACCTGTTTCCCATTTCCCAGAATCAAAAACCAATTCGTCCCAACTGTATGGTAACTCCCGTTTATGTCCCACTGAATCTGTATATCCATACAACAGTCCGTCGGGATAGTGGCTAATTTTACCAATACCTATAGTATGGTATCCATTTCGCCTTAGGTGATGGATAAAAGACTCTGGCCTTTCCTGCTCTTCCATCCCTGATAGAGCTTTGCGTAAGGCATCATTATTAGCATCCGATGGACTACGTGGAAGCATGCCGGTCAATAATGTGAATCTGGATGCCCCGCATGTAGGAACATTAGCATAATGATTTGCAAAAACTATTCCTTCAGATGCGAGCTTATCTATATTTGGAGAACGAACATATTCCTTCCCATAACATCCAAGCTCAGGACGCAAATCATCTACCGCAATAAAAAGAACGTTAGGTTTACGATCTTTAAAAGAACTGCAGGCAGAAACTGTCACCACAGATAAAACTATAAACAAAACCAAATAATATTTTCGTTGAACTTTCATTCTTACAAGGTAAAAAAAAAGGGGTGCAAATTGCACCCCTTTTTTGTATCTATTAATTATTCTCTTATTGAATAACAACTTTTTCGATTTTAACTTCTTCACCGTTATTCACTTTCAGGTAATATACACCCTTAGCAAATGAACTAGCGTCGATCTCTTCGTTATAACTGTAAACAGACTTAACTTCATTTCTGTAAACAGTTTGTCCTGAGATGTTTACTAACTCTAAAGAAAGGTCACTAGCTTCAGCGTTGCTGATACTAACAGTGAACATTCCTTGTGTTGGGTTAGGATAAACAACCAAGCTACTTCCAAGACCAGCTGCATCAACACCGGTTGACAATTCTTCGAAACTCATGTTCAATAGATAGTCAACAGTTTGAGGTGGAGCCCAGGTAGATACGATTACATAGTATGTACCAGCAGCAATTCTCTTAGTATTTTCGCCACCGTTAGGTCCGCTTGTAAATAACTTACAATTACGCTTCTCAAGTTCCACAACAGGACACTTATCCAATACGTGAACTGAACCATAAGCACCAAGGATATTTACAGTTAAGTAACCTTCAACATCTAAAGTAATGCTGTAAACTTTGTCATTACCATCCATGTAGTTTGAATATGGGCTACAAGGTGACATGTCATAGTCATCAGTAAATTTAACTGTGCTTCCGAAATGATTCACAACAGGAAGAGTTAAAGGAATAGCAGTTTCACAAACATCACCATCGATTGGATAGCTAGGATCAATATTCATATAGAATCCGA
>CAYXQX010000071.1:0-11686 GCA_964467485.1 uncultured Porphyromonadaceae bacterium
TGAGCCTCAGCATTTGCAGACGATTTAAAAGAACTACCCTCATCATATAATCCCAAAGTGACATAACTGTCTTCAAATTGATATCTGTAAACTATACCGTTTTGTGATAGTTTGAGTCCCAAATCACCAATTGAATTCCCCCTGAGTAGTATTGGATTTACCTTTTTTATATTTAAACCTGGGAGCTCATAATTAACAAAATTTCCTGTCTCATTTCTAGAAATTTCATGCAACTTTTCAACCAATTCAATTCTATTTTTTGTAGCATCAACTTTTTCAAGAGGTAGTAAAGTAAAAAAATCTTCTGTCACATGAAACCAGATTATTCTGTCACCAGTATTTTCATCAGCAAACCACCGTCCTGGAAAATAAACCGGCACGGATAGATCATCATAAAAGTCTTTACTATACCTTGAGGCTGTGCTAACCCCGGTACTATAATCGTGAAGTTGTTCTCCACCTGTGCCGGTAATACGTGCAGGATAAAAAGAGAACTCAGTAATATCCTTTTTTTGATTAATAGGTTTTTTGCCTACCCCAAAAGTACTTGACCAACCTTCAAGTTTACTTTCCGGGTCTTTATCTGAATAAAAATTCATATATCCTTGCTCAACTTTGTTCAGATAGAAAAAACCATCCATATTAAACAAAAAACCAAGTCTGGATAATTCCTCCTTAGTAAGATGTAACACTTCTCCCCTTATTAAAGTATCGCCGTTTAATAATTCGCCAAGCTCAGCTGGAATGAGAACTTCTGGTTTGATTACTGGGGCACCAAGATTCTTAGGTTCTTCTTTTGAATTATTATTTTTCTTGTTTGAAGCTTGATCATTGCCTGCTTCAGGATTTAAACCAGTACTTTTAATTAAGGTTTCCTGGATTTTTTTAATCTGTGAGGCCTTACTTGGCTCTTCCGGATTTCCACTAAATATTGTAAAAAATGCTGTTATTATTGCTATTGTTGAAATCATGATAATCAGGTTTAAAGGATTAAATAATCCCCGGCCTGATGTCCCGAGCTTGATCTTCTTTGCTGAAACCTGTTTTCCTGATCTAAGCAGATTATCCACCTGATCTGATTTGATGATCGGCTTTTCCGACCTGGCATGTTCAAATAATTTATTGAGGCTGTCTTTCTCTTTCATTTTTGTGCCTCCTGATTTTTGGTTTTCAACTCCGAACTTTCCTTATCGCTGAGGATTTCCCTCAGTTTTTCTCGGGCTCTTTTGAGCCGGGTCTTAACACCCGACAAACTACCTCCCTGGAGCTTTCTGATCTCCTCCAGTGAAAAGCCAGTTAATTCAAATAGAACTATGACTTCACGCTGCTTGAGAGGCAATTGGCCAAGTGCCTTGTAGAGAACCTCAATATCAGGATGTAAATCTGGGGAAGGTTCATTGTCCGGCAGGAGTATTGCATCCTCCTCATTGTACTTTCCCTTAAACTTACTTCTCCGATAAACATGCAGCATCAATCGATGGGCAATACCGTATAACCAAGCTTTAAACGACTCTTTTTTACGAAGCTTTGCAAAATTCTCCAGAGCCACCAAAACCGCATCACCCACAAGATCCCTGGCATCTTCACGCACACCGGTTAGTCCGTGACAATACCTGCAGAAATCATCATGACAAGGCCGGTATAAGGCCATAAACTCTTCCTGCTTCTCATTTTCCCGGGATGTAATCATGTTTGATTAAACGCTTTACGTTAGGTCTCTGAAGTATAGTTCCCTAAAGAACCAAAAAGTTGCACTAAGTTATTTATGAATTTTATATATCCCATTATTTATACCGAGTAACAGTGTAACCGTGTAACCGAGTAACTGAGTAACCGTTTTTCTTACCTTTGCGAAATGATTTACGGTATAGGAACAGATATTATAGAAGTTGACCGCATCCGCAAGTTTATTGCGAAGGGGGACGCTTTCAAGGAACGTGTTTTTACTAAGGAAGAAATGGAATACAGTGATTCACACAGGGATCCTGCTCCATTTTATGCAGCAAGGTTTTCAGCCAAAGAAGCATTCGTAAAAGCATTAGGGACAGGCTTTATTGATGGCATAGGTTTCAATCAGATAGAGGTTTATCACCTTGAGTTGGGTAAACCCGAAATAAGATTATCAGGAAAAACAAAAGAAGTAGCCGACGAAAAAGGAATTAAGAAAATCTTTATCTCCATTTCCCATATTAAAGACTGGGCCAACGCAGTAGCTATTTTAGAGATCTAAAACAAAAAACCCGGGAGATTCTCCCCCAGGTTCCATATTTCTTTTTATTTTTTCCTTTAACCCTGCTTTCCTGCCTTCATGCTTTACTACCCTATCCACATTTACTATACCCACACTTGGTACAGATCAAACAACCTTCCTGATAAACCAGATCTTCGCTACCACACTCCTCACAGGTTTCACCTTTGTGAGCTTTGGTTCCATCAGGAATAAAGCCTTTCAAAGCTCTGGCAACACCGGCTTTCCATGAATTAATATTTTCACTGTCGAGCTTAAGTGACGAAATAAGGTTTACTACATACGGGATTGGCATACCATGGCGTAATACACCGGAAATTAGCTTCGCATAATTCCAGAACTGCTTGTCAAACATGTATGATAAACCGCCTACAGTGCATGGATTGCCATATTTATCGGTATACTGGAAATCATAACGTGCAGTGCCATCAGCATTTTTAACCTTAAGAATCAATCCTTTATTAATTGATTTAGGAACAAGCAGTACATCCTCTTCAACTTTTCCTGTAAAGATTTCATAAGGTTGCCCCTCAAGCATACCTACAAAAGCGATCCACTCCTCGCTTGCATTTCTAAATCTCACAAGTTCTGCATCGAGAACCTTAGGCCTTTTTGGAGCATTTCCTCTACTTATGCTATTCTTATCCTTTCTGGAGAGTAGAACACCTTCTCTTGATCCTTCACGATAAACAGTTACACCTTTGCAGCCACTTAACCAAGCCTCTTTATATACATTTCCAACTACGTCCTCATGGGTTTCTTCAGGCAGATTAACTGTTACCGAAATAGAATGATCAACCCATTTTTGTATACTGCCCTGCATACGAACTTTTGCCAGCCAATCTATATCATTGGAAGTTGATTTGTAATAGGGTGATTGTTCAACCAGCTCCTGTATCTTTTCCTCGTCATAACTCTTTACCTGCTCAGGATCATATCCCTTAACAGTTAGCCAGTCCATAAATTTATGGTGGAACACATTGTATTCCTCCCATGAATCACCTATCTCATCAACAAAAGTCACTTCTGTTTCAGGATCGCTAGGGTTAACCTTTTTACGTCTTCTGTAAACAGGCATAAATACAGGTTCGATACCACTGGTTGTTTGTGACATCAGGCTGGTTGTACCTGTTGGAGCTATGGTCAGTAGGGCAAGATTCCTGCGTCCATGCAGAGTCATTTCTTTGTATAATTCAGGATCAGCTTCTCTGATTCGTGCAATGAAGGGATTATGCTCTTCTCTTTTTGCGTCATAGATTTTGAAAGGGCCACGCTCTTTTGCCATGGTTACTGATGAGCGATACGCTTCAACCGCAAGCGTTTTATGTACCTCAGTAGAAAAATCGATTGAGTTTTCACTGCCGTACTGTAAGTTTAGCCCGGCCAGCATATCTCCTTCAGCAGTTATACCTACACCGGTACGACGTCCTTCATCAGCTTTATGTCTAATATTCTCCCAAAGTTTTACTTCTGTTCGTTTAACTTCATAGTCCTCAGGATCAGCAGCAATCTTAGAAAGAATGGCATCTATTTTTTCCAGCTCAAGGTCGATAATATCATCCATAATCCGTTGAGCTAATTGGATGTGCTTCTTGAATTTTTCAAAATTAAATTTAGCCTCTTCCGTAAATGGCTTCTCAACGTATGAGTATAGATTGACAGCTAATAGTCGGCATGAGTCATACGGACAAAGAGGTATCTCTCCGCATGGGTTTGTCGACACAGTTTTATATCCCAGGTCATCATAACAATCAGGCACCGACTCTTTGATAATAGTATCCCAGAAGAGAACACCAGGTTCAGCTGATTTCCATGCATTGTGAACTATTTTTTCCCAGAGTTGCTTCGCATCAACTTCCTTAACCACCTTTGGAGAAACTGATTCAACAGGAAATTGCTGCATAAATTTCCCGCCATCTATGACGGCCTTCATAAAATCATCCGTCACCTTAACAGAGATGTTTGCTCCGGTTACTTTCCCTTTGACTGTTTTAGCATCGATAAAAGCGTCTGAATCAGGATGCTTTATTGAAATACTCAACATGAGGGCTCCTCGGCGACCATCCTGTGCCACTTCACGAGTAGAATTGGAATATCTCTCCATAAATGGCACTACGCCGGTTGAAGTAAGTGCGGAATTCAAAACCGGACTTGAAGCTGGCCTGATATGACTGAGATCATGTCCAACTCCTCCACGCCTTTTCATTAGCTGAACCTGCTCTTGGTCTGTTCTCAGTATTCCACCATAAGAGTCAGATGGTCCTTCGTTTCCAATTACAAAGCAATTCGATAGTGATGCTATCTGAAAAGGATTGCCTATCCCTGCCATAGGTCCTCCCTGAGGAATGATATACTTAAATCGATCCAACACTTCAAAAACCTCATCCTCCTTCAAAGGGTTAGAATAGCGTTTTTCAACTCTTGCTATCTCCCTTGCCAGCCTACGATGCATATCTGCAGGACTATTTTCGTAAATATTACCCTGGGAATCTTTCAAGGCATACTTATTTACCCAAACTGTTGCCGCTAGCTCGTCGCCATGGAAATACTTTTTTGCAGCCTCAACGGCTTCTTCAATGGTGTAGATTTTGCGCTCGGCGTCAGTTTTTACAGACATTTCTTCTATATACATACAGTGTAATTGGCTATGAAAATGTTAGACAAAGGTTTACAAATTCTTGATGGCTTATTAGCCGAGTACCAAAAATAGCTCGCATAAAAGGAATTAAAAATCTCTTTTATTAACAAAAAATGCTGAAAGATTAGGAGGGTGTTGGGTGCCAGTTTTTTATCCCGTTAATATCAATTTAACATGATTTTATCAACAACAAATTGTTAAGTTTTTTCCAATAAATGGCTAATTATTAGACTACTAGCTCCTCTGCGCTTATTAACATACTCCCTGCATCCCTTGCTAGCATTAGTAAGTGTATTTTCACCATTTAATAAAACGAGCAATTTATCATGAAATTCATCATAAGATTTCACCGAAAAAGCAGCATTCAATTCAATCAGCTCAATTGCTTCTACAAATTTTCTATATCGAGGGCCAAAAACAATTGGAAGCCCATGCACAGCAGGCTCTAATACATTATGCAGACCTGCACCAAATGCCCCTCCTATAACTGCTAAATATCCATACTGATAAATTTTTGACAATATTCCAACCCTGTCAATCAATAGTACGGTTTTTCCTTTTCCAAGTCTGGAATCATCCAAAAGTTGGCCGTAGTTTATTAGATTGCTTCCAAATAGATCATTTATACTCTTCAAATGATCATCACTAACATCATGAGGCGCAATAATGAGCTTAATTCCTTCCAGACTGCTTTCACTTAAAAATTTATGTAAATACTGCTCTTCTGTAGGCCATGAACTACCAGCAATAATAATTCTGCTATCACCCGCAAATTCTTTTATCCCTTCAACTTCAACATTCTGTTCCGCAATTTCAAGAACACGATCTATACGACTGTCCCCAACCATTTTGATATTATCAACCCCCTTACTTTTGAGCAATTGAAGTGAGGAAGGATCTTGAACCAAGATTCCGGAAAATAGATTAAGAATTGACAAATACCAGGATCCATACCATTGAAAAAAGATCTGATCCTTTCGGAATACAGCGGACACAAGGAAGGTAGGAATTGCTCTTTGATAAAGTTCACTTAACAGTATCGGCCATATTTCATACTTAATGAAAATAGCTATTCTTGGATTGTAAATGTCGAGAAAAGATTTGATGTCAGATCTTCGCTCAAGTGGTAAATACATAACCCTGTCAACTTCTTTGTTATCCTTTTCAATAATATAACCTGAAGGACTAAAAAAAGTAAGAAGAATTAAATATCCTGGCTTCTCTGATCGCCATTTTCTGATTATCGGTAAACCCTGCTCAAATTCACCTAATGAGGAAGCATGAAACCATATAAGGGGCTGATCAACTGGGGTTTCACCCTCTTGATTTTTTCTTTGGGATTTTCGCCCCCTAAACCAGGCAGCCGCTCGTTGATTAAATGGCATCAACAACCTGATCAGGAGATAATAAAACTCTATTCCTATTTTATAAAGTTTAAACACTTAATGCTTGGCCAATGCAAAGATCAATAATAGTAATGAATATTTGAGGTCCTTTTGTTTATGGGGAATATCCATCCAAACTTAATACCAAAGAGGAAATCTTTTCTCTGTGTATCATCCGGACCTTTAATATCAAAATTATAATCTCTCCGATTCTTGGTCCAGCCCTGATGAAATTCAAAACCGGCATAAAAATTAATCGGCTCGTGACTATCAAGATGCATGTATCCAATAAATTGAGATGTGGCAAAACCATTAGAAAGATGATCAAAGCCATTAGTATAATCGCCTGTTAGCAATGGTACGGCTTCCCCATCATGATGTATCAAAGTTTTATATTGTAATAGCCCTGCAGACCCCATAATCATTAAACCGCTATTGGGATTAGGCCCAAAAATGGGAAATAATCTACCGGCTTTTAAACCGGCATAGAATCCTCTTTCATAAAAGGCTGCTTCACCAGTCTCTCCGTAGATATTAATAAATGACCCTCTATCATCAGTGATAATATTAAAAATATTTTCCTCCTTAAAATCGTTTCCTGAGAAAAAACTAAACTCAGCACTGAACATCCATTGTGATTGAAGTTTTAACATATAAGATCCACCGACCCCAAGATTCATCCCATATCTCTGTGCTAAATCACCACCGGGAAGATGACCACTTACATGAAAAGAAAACATATTCAACAAGAGACTCGTATCAGCAACTGTCTGAGCCTTAGCCACCCAGCCACAAGTCGTTATCATTAAAATCAAAATAAATCTCTTCATCAAAACCTGATTTAAATTTGCCCTTCAAAGATACAATATATAAACTGATTCTATTTATTTGTCGATCACCACAATCCTTATTACCGTTAAATAAAAGAGAGACTCAAAATATTGCGCCTCTTCTTTTTTCGTTCTTTCTTTACTGTGCAGGTTTTAGACTGTTTATGAGGAAAATATTATTAATATTATCTTGTTTTTTTCTGGGATCCGGTCTGTTTGGACAAGGACTGATCAACCTTCGCACAAGAGTTATTGCTCTACCCGTCGACAGCCTGCAGCTCGACTCATTATCTATTGTGCCTGAGAGTTTTTTTTTGAAGCTCCCAAATGACAGGATAATTCCTGATTCCCTTTACAGAATCGATCATCTCAGAGCCATTATTTATCCAGCAACATCACTTAATAATCTACACGATTCGATTATAGCAGTATTTAGGGTTTTTCCCATTACATGGCTTAAACCCTTCCAGCATAAAAAAGTCAATTTCAATAGAATAGATCCCGGCAATAATAAGCCTTTCCCCCTTTACAAACCTTCTGTAGCAGCAGATCCGTTTGCCAACTCAGAAATCGTTAGTAATGGAAATATTTCCAGAGGATTGATGATTGGGAATAACCGGGATCCTTCACTGTCATCAAATCTTAATCTACAGCTTAGTGGCAAAATTAATAAGGATTTCATTATTGAGGCAAATCTAAGTGATGCCAACATCCCTATACAGCCTGAGGGTAATACACAGCAGATACAAGACTTCGATCGACTCTATCTAAGGATCTATAATAAAAAGAATGAAATCCTTGGAGGGGATTTCGTTTTGGAATCTCCATCAGGATATTTCATGAGATTAAACAAGAAAGTACAGGGTGCCAGGATCAATTCCCAGGTTTCAGAAAATACAGCAAAAAAAACAAAGATAAGCACCAGTCTGAGCGGAGCAGTTGTAAAGGGAAAATATAACATAAACAAAATACAAGGCTTGGAAGGAAATCAAGGGCCTTACCGCCTTATTGGGAAAAATGGCGAAACCTATATTCAGATTATAGCAGGTAGTGAAAAAGTATATATTGACGGTAATCTACTCATCCGGGGTGAACAAAACCACTATGTGATTGACTACAATACAGCGGAGGTCAGATTCACACCCAAGATCCTGATTACCAAAGATAAAAGAATAAGTGTTGAGTTCGAATATACCGAACAAAGTTATGCCCGATTCCTAGTAGCATCTAATACAGACTGGGAGAGGGAAAACGGCAAATGGTACATTAATGTCTTCTCCGAACAAGATGCCAAAAACCAACCCCTCCTACAGGATCTAACCAATGATAATAAAAGGCTTCTTGGTAACATTGGCGACCAAACCGGGCTGGCTTTGGTACCGAACTATTCTCCTGCCGACTTCAGAAATGACCGGGTTCTTTACAAACTTCAGGACACAATAGTGAACGAAATAATATATGATAGTATACTGGTTTATTCTATTCATCCTGATAGTGCCAAATACCAAGCGGGTTTTTCGTTCGCTGGCAGTAACAATGGAGATTACATACCACTATCTTCCTCAGCCAATGGCCAGGTTTATAAATGGATTGCTCCAATTGATGGCAAGTCCCAAGGTAGCTACGCACCCTACACAAAGCTTGTTGCACCTCAAACTAAACAGGTTTTCACAGCAGGCGGTCGTGAGAAACTAGGATCAAGAATGGAAATGGCACTGGAAATGGCCCTTACTAGAAATGATCTCAACAGTTTTTCATCACTCGACAAATCTGATAATATTGGATATGGGATTACCACGGGAATTAAAAGACTTGATCCATTAAACCCCGACTCCACCTGGCGATTGTTGAGTGAGCTTGAATACCGTAGAGTAAGCAATCACTTTAATCCATTAGAGAGATTCAGATCAGTGGAGTTCGAGCGTGATTGGAACCTGGAAGAAAACGTATTAAGCATGAATGAGAATTTCTTGAAAACACGCTTGGCCCTGGAGAATCAAGACAGCATGTCTGCTGAATACCAAATGGAATATTTATCCTATCCCGGAACATACAAGGCCATGCGACATATATCACGGGGTGACCTTTCCCGCAATACCTGGTCTTTAAATTGGAACGGGAGTCAAATGAATTCATCATCCCTTTTTAGCGAAGGAAAGTTTAGTCGCCATAATGTTGAATTTTCAAAAGAATTCTACCATGTAAAACTCTTTGCAGGTGAAAATCATGAAGGGAATATTCGCACAAATAATCAAAGCGACACTTCCAGAACAGGAAGCTTCAAGTTTCATGAATGGAAAATTGGAATAGAAAATACAAAGAACAATAAAATACCATGGCATTTACATTTTACCAACCGCGACGACTTCCTTCCAACAAACAACAATATGGTAAAAGACAGCAGAGCCTGGCAAATTAATGCAGGTATGGATTACAAAAGCAAAAAGGGCAATAGAACCTCTTTCTCTGCTAACTGGAGAAATCTAAAATCTTATTCTGACGATCTCCTTCAGAAGGATAATAATCAATCCATTACTGCTAGAATTGAACAAAACTTTCAGCTACTAAAGGGTGCCATTTCGTCACGAACATTTTATGAAATCGGATCAGGTCTGGAAAGAAAGATGGAGTATACTTACATTGAAGTAGCTGCCGGTCAGGGACATTATACCTGGACCGATTATAATCAAAATGGGAACAAGGAGCTTGACGAATTTGAACCAGCCAACTTCAGAGATCAGGCTAACTTCATAAGGGTTTTTCGACCTGGAACTGCCTATATACCAACATATCTTAACAGATTTAATCAAACACTCAATATAAAAGCCGGCAGGTTTCTTAAGCAGGAATCGAAAGGCGCTAAACTGCTTTCCCGATTCACTAACTCCCTGGCATTAAGAATTGACAAAAAAAGCTACAGAACTAATTTTGTCGATCAGCTAAATCCATTTAACAATATAATGGATGACAGTCTTTTAGTAAGTAATAACACACAATTCAGGAACACATTTTCCTTCAATAAAACTAATCCTGTTTTCGGAGCTGATTATCATTTTGAAAATAACCAAAGCCAGGTATTGTTGAGTTACGGCTCGGATAAGAGAAGCAATATCGCTAGCCGTGTTATCCTGAGAATAAAACCTCTGGATGTATTTTGGATTACCAATCTATCTGAAACAGGTAGTAAAGAATACAACTCATCATTTTTCTTAAGCAAGAATTATCAGATTGACTATTTAAAAAACAACATTGATCTAAACTTTAAGCCTGGCGATAATTGGCAAACCGGAATCAGACATGAATGGAGAAAGGAAAAAGGTATAGGATTATCGGAAAAAATCGCGTCACACAGACTAGAGGCAAGTATGACTTATCAAATGCCATCCAAAGGTCAGATTCAGCTAAACATCAACTATCTGGCTATTCAATTTGAAGGAGATCCGAACTCTCCGGTTGCTTATGTTATGCTGCAGGGATTCCTGCCTGGCCATAATGGAATGCTAAACCTTGCATTTCGGAGAAAACTAAACAAGGTAATTCAATTTGATTTTAATTACGAAGCCCGTGTTTCTGAAGGCAGTAATATAATACACACGGGAAATATCCAGGTACGAGCAACTTTTTGATCAGCTAGTATTTAGAAAGCTGCAAGAAGCAAATCAATATCCTTTGATGGTATTCCAAAATAGCTACCAATCATTTCATGGGTTAAAATACCGTTGAACAGATATATTCCATGACGAGCACCAAGGTCTTCTCTTACTAGCTGTTGCACACCTCCGGATCTGCCATTATTAAGTAATAAGGGTATCATAACATTACTAAGAGCAATAGAAGCCGTTCTCGGAACCATCGAAGGAAGGTTTTGAGCCATATAATGTATAACTCCATGTTCTTGATAAACAGGCTCTGTTGGAGAAGCCAGCCGACCCGTTTCAAAGCTCGACCCCTGATCAATATGTATATCCAGTATAACTGAACCCTTTTTCATTCCTATAATCATATCCTCAGGAACAAGAAAATATGATTTCTGATCTAACCTTTGTAAAGTACTGATCACCAAATCAGCCGTCTCAAGAGCTTTCTTTAATACTGGTGGATGCATAACAGAGGTGAAAACTTCTCTTCCAATTCGCTGTTTAATTTTCTGCAGTGCTGGAAGAGCATTGTCAAAAATTTTAACAACACCACCCATTCCTAATACAGTTCGTGATGCATATTCAGCGGCTGTCCCAGCCCCCAGAATTACTACTTCTGTTGGGGTAATCCCGGTAATACCCCCAAGCAAAATCCCTTTTCCCTTATCTGTATTGCTTAAGTATTGTGCACCTATTCTCACTGATACAGTGCCGGCAATTTCACACATAGATCTTAAAACCGGAAACTCATGGCAGTCGTCTTTTAGCAACTCAAAGGCAATGGCAGTTACCTTTTTCTCCATCAATTTCCTGAAATATGACTCACTGCGAGTAGCCAAATGGAGAGAGGTAACAATAGTTTGTCCCGATTTAATTAAAGCTATTTCTTCAGGAAGAAAAGGTGATACTTTCAATAAAACATCTGACTCAAAAATATCCTTTTTATC